>NZ_PYSV01000005.1 GCF_003028415.1 Deinococcus arcticus | reverse complement strand
TGACCGTATCTCCAGTTCGTACGGTCAATGATGAACTCGCGAGGCCGCGTCTGTGGGAGCAGCGCCAAGACGACACGAGCTACATCGGCGGGACACAGTGGATGGCGATCAAAAAAACGCTCTACGCGGCGAATCACCGAGTTGGTCTGCGCGCGTCCAGAGAAGCGCGCCGCGAGTTCAGCGTGCCGAACATCTTTGGCCTGAAGCAGCGCGAGCACCATCAGCGACAGCAGCTCCACCTGGTTCTTGCGGAACTCCGGAAAGTGCGCGGTGAAGCAGCGGGTCAGTTTGGCCAGGACATCGGGAGACGCACACTGTTCTCGCGTGTCACTCGCGGTTTTTCAACCCCTAGAGAAACTGTCGGGTACTGAGGCCCCAGGCAAACCGCCGCTGGTCACACCTCAGATTGAGCCGTTTCTGCACGAGAAATTGCGCGAAGACCGTTTCTGGACGGCGACCCTGTTGTGTGAAGCCGTCGCGCAGCAGTTTCAGGTGACGATCAGTCCTCGGACGATGACCGAACATCTGCACCGCCTGGGCTACACCTGGAAGCGGGCGAGGTACTCGCCCGCCAAAACACTCGACCCAGCCGTGCAACGTGAACACGCCGCGTCGATTGAGACGCTGAAAAAGGGGCACTGGACGGCAAAATCCGCCTGAGTTTTCTGGATCAGACTGGCTTGGGGTTGATGCTCTCGATGGGTTCGACTTGGACGCCCCGGGGCTCGGGGTGTCAGTTTGAGATCCCCACGCGATCGGGCTCAAGCGGCCGACTTAACCTGATAGGCTGTCTGACCGTTGATGGGGCCAAGACCCACCTGGACGTGCGTGAACTGAACGGAAACTGCACGGGCGAACAGGTCATGGCCTTCCTCGACACCGTGGCGCAGACCTGTGAGCCGCAGCGCTTGACCGTGGTCGTGTTGGACAATGCGCCCTTTCACAAGGGCGCTGCGCTCTAGAAGAAGATCCCACAGTGGGAGGCCCAGGGGCTGTATCTCCGGTATCTGCCGCCCTACGCGCCGATGTTGAATCACATCGAAGCCGTCTGGCGACGACTGAAAGGGTTCTTGCTCCCCAGACGCTGCTATGACTCTGTTGCACAGTTGCGCGATGCCCTCTGCGTCGCCTTGACTGCCCTTGGCGCTCGGTTGATCTAAAAGTTATCCGCAATCCACTTAACTGGCTTCAGAGAAATTTTCACCACGACCATCGGACGTTTGGAGGGGTTGCATGTTTCACCCTGCGCTGAGTCAGCGGTCACTGACGTAGCGTACCCATTCCCGCTTTAGCTCGAAAGTGCCGTTGATGACAACATATTTTGCAGGTTTCCCTCCACATGTCCGATGACCCTCATGAGAACGTTTCTATGAGGGGTCATGGCATTACCCGCCACAGCGCTTCTGACAGGCACCGTACGGCCATACCAAATTTGGAAAGAGGCGTTTTACCAAGCCAAGTCTTACGGGATGCGGCTGGGCGCCACGGCACTGCTCCTGGCAGCGGCAGATGGAGTGCGGCTGCATCGGCGGCGAGGTGACGACTTCTTGTTCCAGGATGGCGCTGCCTTTGCCTGGGGAGAGTTACATGATCAGACGCTGCTAAAACTCGCCCGCAATCTCGTCCCTGGGCGGCACACGTTCTAGAGAAGGTCCGCGGCGGTTAATCGATGCTGACGTTCCCAACTTCGTCCGAGTAATAGGCGGCGCCGTGAACGTCGGTAAGCACCCAATGCGTGTGGGTACGGCCCGCGAACAGTCGTTCTTCAGCCGCGCCTTGCAGGAATGTATGGTCCTGCAAATGAATCTGCCGGCCAACCATGGCATACCGACCTGAACGGTTTACTGACGGGCTCTTCCTGCTCCAACTGCCATCCGAGCTGAAAGACAAGATGTCCTGGCCCTCGCCGCTCCTGTAGGTTCCAGGCTTGAACAGAGGATAAAGCTGAAATAGGTCGACAGGTGATGAGTTGAAAGGCTCACCTGTCGCCTCCGAAGAGGGGGCCACCGCTGACTCGAAACCGCCGGGGACCGGAGGGAGGCCGGCGAGCAGAAACCGCAACTGTGCCAAGGTGGTGCGTGTCAGGGAAGGCCCAGTGTAAAGATCGACAGCAGCGGGCGGCGCAGTGGGATCAGTGCGGAGCGTGACCAGCGCAATGGCATGATGCAATCCCCACGTTTCACGGAAGAGACGTTCAGCTGGAGTCAACAGCACATGGTCCCGTTCAGTCTGTGTGGCCTTGACATCCACTGCGAGGCGCCCGCCCACCCGCACGTCGTAAGGCAGGCCCTGCTCTCGTTCCTGATTCAGCCATTCTACCTCAAGCTCCGATGCCTCTTGGGCCAGGAAGTTCACGAAATGCTGCTCACCGAGATAGCCGACCGTAAGCTGATACGGCTTGCCCTTTCCACTCGCGCCGCCTGATGTCCGACCAGCGCCCACACGAATCCCCAACCTACTCGGTTGGCGATCAAATGGTGGACGACTTGCCGTAATCCCCAGATCGGCACTTTTCGCATTGCGCACAATAATCTGCCGCAGCAGACGGACGATTTCCGGAGAAGTTGAGGGGCCACTGCGGAGTGCGGAGAGCCCACCTCCCCTGCTCTGCCCTTTGTGATGAAACTTCAAGTCGACGGCTTCCCCACGGACTGTGACCTGACCCCGGTACTCGTGCAGTCCGTGAGGTGAAAAGGGCTCCGAGACGGTGAGCTCGTCATCCTGAAGGAGTCGCGCCAGGGCCAGACGGTCCTGGTCCTGATTGACGCGCAGAGCAAACCTAGAGTTCAATTCGTTCTGGTTGAAGATCTGCGGTTCCATGATGCCTCCTGGGAAGATGCTGCGGTTGGGGGACGCCCTGAGGTTCTCCACCTGGGCAGGAGGCCCAGGGCCGAAGGCCATTTGCCCGGTCTCCGGATCACTGCAATCAAGCCCCGTGCAGGTTCTTCCCAGGTCAACAGCGGTCTGCACAGCCGAATCGGCAGGAGGCCTGCTCTGCTTTCCCAGCTCGTGAAGAGCCTCAGCGGTTTGGGGCATTGCGGCCTCCTGACCGCAGTGTGATGCCTGAGCGCGACAGTTATTGACGCAGGCAGAACGGCCGTAACGCCGTCCTGCCTGCGTCGTGTGACGCCCACGTGACTAGCTTTGCAACGGAAGCGTCGCACGCCCGATCAAGCGGAGCAAGTCCACCAGCTGATCCGCGTCCGCAGGCTGAAAGACGCCGTCAATCCCGGCAGGGTTGGCATTGGTAAACGGCGGCTCGTACAGGGCGCCCACCGGCACACTTCCATTCCGAGTGAGCATCTCAATGAGATGTTCAACGAACCGCAACTGCGCCGAGTTGAACACCTGACCGTTAAGGTACCGGGCAAACAGCTGTTCAGCAGCGTGACGGTCCAGGCCAACCAGACTGCGAATGAAGGTGGCCAGGTTGTCCTGTTTGCCGTAAACCTCCTCGAACACTTCACGTGACTGCACTTCCCCAGCCTCAAACAGCAGCACTTCAAGCGCCTCCAGGTCAGCGGCGGAGAGTGGGGCCGCCTGGCGAATCTTTCGGATAATCGGGTGGGTGTCCTGGCGACGCAGAAAACCCTCCACCTTCTTCCGGTACTGACGCTGATTCACCTGGCCTTCAAGATCTGGGAAGCCTGTCATGTCACTGCCGACGATGGCGTCCTGGAAGTCGGTGTAGACCACGCCGCGCTCCTCACGGTCCAGCAGACTCACCAGCCCCCGGACCTTCATCCGGATGTCCTCCAGAGCACTTGGCGTCAACGCGGTCCAGATGGCGGGGTCCTGCAATTGGGCCAGCAGGGGGCCCTGGGCCGCGACGTCAGGAATACTGGCTTTGCCTGCCAGGCCTTCAGCCATCCTCTGCACCCGGCGCTGCAGTCCAGCGGCGGTTTTGCTGCCCGTCTGGCGGGCGAGTTGCAGCTTGACGACCAGTTCATCGAACCGCCGGGCACCTTCGTCACCCGTCTGAACAGCGGAGGGCAGGCCACTGACGTGCCGCTGCAGGTCCAGATGGTCCAGTTCCGTCAGGGCGTCCCAGCGTGACCGCTGCTGGAAGGGCTCTACGTGGTCGCGCACCTGGCGCACCATAAAACTTTCCAGCGGGATGCCGCTGACCCGGGCGTGCAGGGCGTCGGCCGTTGCGGTGTACAGCTGGCGCGCCTCCTCGTCTGTCGCCCGCAAGGGGGCCAGCACCTTCAGGAGCTCCAGCTGGGTTTTGAACGTCCGCTGGAGCACCGGCTCGGCCACTTTGGTTTCGGTGCCGTCCGGGTTGAGCGAGAAGAAAGTGAGGTTGCCACAGTAGTCCAGCACGTTGAAGTGCGTTTTGGGCTGCCCAGGGCCAAACAGGTCCGGCCGTAGCCGCGTGCCGCGCCCCACCATCTGCATAAATTTGGTCTTGCTGCGCACGACCTTGAACAGCACCAGGTTCACGACCTCCGGAACGTCGATCCCCGTGTCGAGCATGTCCACACTGACGGCCAGGGTCGGCTGCTTGCTGGGGTTGGAAAAGTCATCGATCAGGGTGCCAGCAAAGCGGTCATAGTTGTCGATGACCCGCGCGAAGTTGTGCAGGTGCGGGAAGTTCGCCTCGAACCGCTGAACGATGTAGAGCGCGTGCTTATGGTTGGCCGCGAACACGATGGTCTTCCCGAGCCGGTCTCCCCCCTCGGTTTTCAGGCCGAGCGTCATCAGGTCCTTGAGCACCTCGTCCACGGTGCTCTGGTTGAAGAGCCACTGGTTGATTTCAGACGCGGCAATTTCCTCCCGGCGGCCCCCGACCTCCTCCCAGTCGACCTCATCGAACTCCTCTTTCTCCGCGTCGCTGAGGTCTTCGTAGCGAATGCCCCGCTGCAGGAAGCCCGGCGTACGGTCGCGCCCGCGGGGGGGCACCAGGTACCCGTCATTCACGGCTTCTTCCAGCCCATAGGAGAAGAGGGGGACGCCGTCTTCCATATGGAAGAGCCGATAGGTGTTGCGGTCCACCTCGTCCTTGGGCGTGGCGGTGAGGCCCAGCAGGTAGGCGTCAAAGTACGCGAAGATTGCCCCGAACTTGCGGTACACGCTGCGGTGCGCCTCATCCACGATCACCAGGTCAAAGTGCCCTGGCCCGAACACTTTCTCGCCGCTGCCCACCTGCCCGGACTCGATGAAACTCAGCATGGTGTGATACGTGCTGACCACCAACCGCGCCGTGCCGGCGTTCTCCTTGTCCTCCAGCAGGTTGTGCACACCACCCGGCAGAAACTTGCGGAACACCCGGGTGGTCTGGTCCACCAGTGCCTTGCGGTCTGCCAGGAACAGCACCCGCTTCACCCAGCCGCTGCGCTGCAACAGTTCGATGATTGCAGCGGCCGTGCGGGTTTTCCCGGTGCCGGTGGCCATCACCAGCAGGCCCTGGCGGTGCCGGGCTGATAGGCGCTCCGTCACCGCGCGGACTGCCAGATGCTGATAGGGCCGCTCCACAATGCCGTTGTTGATTTCCTGGTCGGCCAACGGCAGGCGCGTCTGACGGCGCTGAATCAGCAGTTCAAGCTCGTCGCGGGTGTAGAAGCCAGACACCTCACGGGGCGGGTAGCCCCCCGCGGCTCCGAACGCTGCGTCATCCCACAGGAACGTGCGGGTGCCGTTCGTGTAGAAGATGACCGGACGCCGCCCAAACTGCGCTTCCAGACAGTCCGCGTACAGCTTGGCCTGCTGTCGGCCGTTCTCGGCGTCCGTGCGGGTGCGTTTGGCCTCCACCACCGCCAGAGGCCGGGCGTCCGCGCCCCACAGCACATAGTCAACGTAGCCATTGCCGCTGCCCGTCGGCATTCCCGTCACCGGGTACTCGCGAACGTTCGCCTCATCAGGCTCCCAGCCAGCCTCCCGCAACAGCACGTCAATCAGGCGCTCACGGGTCTCCTGCTCACTGCCCGCAGCGGCCGAAGAACCTGAGCGTGTCGCGTTCCGGGTTTTGCGGGCCCGGACCTGGGTGCGCAGGGCACTGAGTTCCGCCTGATAGCCCGCCATGGTGCGGCGCAGGTCCTCAGCGGCCTGCTGCTCCTGGGCCAGGCGGGTCTCCATTTCCTCGAGTTGCTTGCGGGACAACCGGGCCACGTCGATTGGGGCCGGCGGCACCAGGGCTTCGCTAAAGTCCTCTGGGAGCGAGGCATGCTCATCCGCCTGATAGTTCCAGGCGAACCAACGCGCGACATACCACAGGTCCCGCAGCGTACCCATGGCCTGCTGAGCCGAAATCTCCCGGCCGCCGTGTACGGCCTGGTTGCCTTCACGGCGCACCAGATCCGCGTGAGGCTGCACCTGCAACGGTACCAGGCGAGTAAAGGCGTCCGATCGCAGTAAGGCATTCAAGCTGGTGTCGTAGGGTCTCGGGCTGAATTCCGGATCGTTGGTAAAGAGCCAGTCGACCAGACCTTCCAGTGCTCGGCGGGCGTGAAAGCTGGCGGTGCGCGGATCACTGCGAACGTATCCCTCGGCCATTGCTGCAACTTGAAATAGCTCGGGCCATTCTTGTAAAAACGCAAAATTGGACAAGGGCAATACCTCAAGGGAAGAATTAGAGGAGAAGCTACAGAGCTACTTCGAAGTTGCGCAAAGTGAGAGAACCGGAAAACGCCTGGGATTGAAGCGTGTCACCCAAATCCCTCATATGATTCAAACTCGCTCTTTGGTAGTCAATCTGATCTTGAATTACTTGAAGCTCAATAAGAATTTTAACTTGGTGAGCCAAGTCAGGCATAGGAAAGCGCATTTTCGAAATGCTACCTAAGCTAAGGTTTGCGATAGTTGCCGTCACTGACGAACCCCGCATTTGAGCTTGTGCTTCCGAGGTGTCAAGCCATTCCCTTAAGTATGCAGAATTGATGGAATGTAAGGGCCTGATAATTGCAATTGCCTGATTGCAATTCATTTCTCCATCAGACTCGATGACTAAGGCAGAACGGCCAATAGTTCCCGCAATCGATAATAGTACATCATTAGGCAAAATTATTGACCTTGCTAAGGCGGAATTAGTCTCTCGATTAATAAAAAGATCGTCAGAAGCATGCACTATTCGGCCATCTACTAAATTCTGAACTCTAAGGAATTTTGCTCCAGCACTTGAGAAATCAAATCCCAGAGTGGTCGGAGTGGTTCCTTTAGTGATATAACACATCTCACCTAGTGTGATCTCCCGTACCTCAACAGTGCTGATTGCAAATTTAAAGGCTTCCGATTTAAGTAATCTGAGTTTTTCAATACTCCGCTCCCGCTTTTGCCGAAGCGCGTCCACTTCATCCAGCACCGCTGCAATCCGCTGCTGGATGTGGAGAGGGGGAAGGGGAATTTCGAGGTTGAGGGCACGCGCAAAATCAAGATTAGAAATGTTCGTCGTCTGTCGACCAAAGCTTCGGACAGTGTCTTGCACTTTTGACGAGGTAAACCAGTGAAATAGATAACGGGGATCGAGGCGCGGCGAGTTGATACGCAAAGCAGAAATAAATCCACCAAGTGTAGCCTCATAACTTAACTCAGGTACCCAGCACGCTTTGCCTACCAAATTCCAACTATTGGCGCTTGACACCAAAAGATCGCCATGACGAACAAATTGTTCATCACGCTTCACTATGTCCCTGGGCACAGCGATAAGGTCACTTTGGTCTAATTTGGTTTGAACATTGCTCGTGCGGAAGCAAACGACTGAGCCCTCCGACCCCACCTCTACCTTTGCGTCCGGCTTAAACGTCACACCGCGAATGAAATGAGTCAAATCACCAAGCCTTACCTGATCCCAACTCATGCCAGCATCTCCCGCAGACGCTTCAAACCAGCCTGGATTTCACCCTCCAGCGCATCGAGATCATCCAGGATTTTTTCTGGTTTGTCGTACTCCACCGCTTCGTGCTGCGTTTCCTTGTAGCGGTTGATGCTCAGGTCGTAGCCATTGGCAACGATGTCTGCCTTAGGCACGAAAAAACTCTGATCTGTGCGTTGCCGTGCCTGTTCCTCGTCCCGCTGATGCCAGCGGTGAATGATGTCGGGGATGTCATTCTCGCTGGTGGGGTTCCGCTTGTCGTCGAGCGTGAAGCCGTCAGCCTTCATGTCGTAGAACCACACGTCGCCCGTGCCGCCGCGCCCCGTCTTGGTAAAGATCATGATGGCGGTGGACACGCCTGCGTAGGGCCGGAAGACGCCGCTGGGCAGGCTGATGATGCCTTCGAGCTTGTGGTGCTCCACGATGGTTTCCCGGATCTGCTTGTGCGCCTTGCTGCTGCCGAACAGTACACCGTCCGGCACGATGACGGCCGCCCGGCCGCCCGTTTTCAGAAGTCGCAGGAAGAGTGCAAGGAACAGCAGTTCTGTCTTCTTCGTCTTGACGATGCTGGTCAGGTCCTTGGCGACGCTGCTCTCGTCCAGGCTGCCTTTGAAGGGCGGGTTGGCCAGGATCAGTGAGTACAGTTCACTGTCTTCGCCGTGGTCGCTGCTGAGGCTGTCCTTGTTCCGGATGTCCGGGTTGGGAACGCCGTGTAGCAGCATGTTCATGGCGGCCACACGCAGCATGGTGTGATCAAAGTCAAAGCCGTGGAAGGCGGCGTTCTCGAAGTGCTGTTTCAACGCCGGGTCACTGTAGATGTCGTGTTCATACCGGGCACGCAGGTACTCTTCACTGCCGACCAGGAAGCCGGCGGTGCCGCAAGCCGGGTCGCAAATCGTGTCCTGCGGGGTGGGGCGCATCACCTCGACCATCATGTTGATGATGTGCCGGGGCGTGCGGAACTGACCGTTCTGTCCGGCGCTCGAGAGCTTGCTCAGCAGGTACTCGTACAGGTCGCCTTTGGTGTCGCGGTCCTGCATGGGGATCTTGTCCAGCCCGTCGACCACGCGGGCCAGCACACCTGCTTTTTCGGGCGGCAGAGTGAACCGCGCGTCTTTCATGTGCTTGGCAAAGGCGCTGTGCTCCCCGCCCAGAGTGCGCATCCAGGGGAAGATGCGGTCCACCAGGACGCTGTACATCTGCTGAGGGGCCAGGTCCTTGAAGGTCTTCCAGCGGTACTGGTCCATGCCGTCGGTGAACACCGGGTTCTGGATAGGTTCGCCGGTGCGGTTGGCGCGCGCTTCGCGGGCGGTATGCGTTTCGTCCAGCCCTTTCAGGAAGAGCAGGTAGGTGAGCTGTTCAACAACTTCGAGAGGATTGCTGACGCCGCCGGCCCAGAAGGCGCTCCAGACGGCATCGACCTTGCTTTTGACTTCTCCGGTAATCATGCTGACCTCAGCCTAGTGCGGAAAGAATGGTTTGCGGGACCGAAACCCTGCTTTTTTTGAGACGGGCGCCGAGTGGGCTTGCCTGGGCGTGATGTGCTTGCATGGCAGGCATGGACGATCTGGCGTATTACGACCTGGAGCGGTATCTGTTTGAGACAGTCAGCGTCAGGTTTGCGGCGGACGAGGAGATCAGCACCTTCGACTTTTTCTGCATTGTGGTCTGGAAGGCCAACCGAGCCAAATCGAGGGTGGCAGCCCGGCTGATGAAACGAAATCCGGAGCTTGATCTGGCAGTCCAGCAGCTGGTGACGGAAGTTCGAAGCGCAGAGAACGCCGCGGCGAGGTTGAAGGTGCTGATGGTGGACTGGGGGTTTCGCCTCCCCATGGCATCGGCGATCCTCACGGTTTTTTATCCGGACGAGTTCACCATCTACGACGTGCGGGCCTGCGAGCAGTTGGGGAACCATCACAAACTCGCAGATATTTGGGACTTTGGCAGATTGTGGGAGGGCTACCAGGGATTTGTCGCGGCTGTTCAGGCAGCGGTGCCTGACCATTTGAGTCTCCGCGATAAGGACCGGGTGCTGTGGGCCCGTTCGTTCAGACAGCAGCTCGAAGCCGACACGAAACGCCGCTTCGGTGTCGGGGCCGAACTGTAGGCTCGGTTTCCCAATAGGCGAGCGAAAGGCTGACCAGGCGGCAGGCTGACCCGAGGCAATCTCGGCCTGTTTCATTCGTCGGCCTCGTCCAGACCTGATGGGTAACGTTCATTCAACCGCGCCAACAGAACGCCTCGTTCACGCACCTGCGCGGGGTCCGGCCACTGAAACGAGAAGTTGTGCTGGCCTTCCCGGACGCCACGCATGAATTCATTGCGCAGGATGCTGCTTAGCCGGACGGCGTCGCGCTCCCGATGTTCCCCTTGCAGCTCCCACAGAACGGTGATGACGTCACTCTGCTTGTCGTTGTAGTCAAGGGCAATCTTCCACCGGACGACGCCGTCCGGCGTCTCCGCATCGCTGAACACGCGGTAGGGCGCGAGAAGCTGAAGCCACAGGTCATGCATCGCAAACGAAATGGCTTCCGCACGGGTCAGTCGTGCGTCCCGGTGCCGCAGCTTCCGGCGCTCTTCGTAGTACGCCATGGCTCCAGCCACACTGACCGGATCCCACGCGTTCAGGGCGTCCCTCCAGCAGAACTGGCATCCTGAAATGCCTTCGGGAAATGTTTGGCCAGGGCGTCCAATGTGCCCTGGTCGCGCAGCCGGCAGACAATGTTCTGGTTGCTGAACAGATTGCCCCCCGCCAGGGCCCCATGTTTAGGAACGGTCTGATGCCAGCTGACGCCGACCAGCCATTCCGACAGGTCCGGGTCGTCAAGGTCATGCAGGGCTTCAGGCGCACTGAACGTCAGCGCGGACGCCTGCTGCACCTGGCCGTCCAGCAGAAACGGAAAGTCCTTCATGGGTGTGGCCACCGACGTGACGGTTCCGACACCGACGTACCCGACCTTAGGGATATAAGCCGCCACCCGTCGTCCCGGCTGCAGCCCTTCAAGCAGGCGGGTGTATTTTTTCCCTCTGCCTGCACTCAGGAATCCGTACTTCACCGCGTCATCCCAGCTGCGCCACTGCTCCTCGCGGAAGGCCACGTAATAGTCCTGACCATTCCACGGCTGCTGCTTTTTGTTGCTGTCGCGGCGCTCGACCCGCTCAGCCGCCTCATCCGGGTCAATCAGCCACGAGCGCACCAGAAACGCACTGCCTGCCGCCGTGAAGTGCCGGAAGAAGGCCACGTTGATCGGCACGCCGTAATCCACAAGGTACTGGACAATTCGCTCGGTGGACGGATCAATGTCACTGGCCACAATGGTGAGCTGATGCGAGGCGTTCAGCGTTTCTGGAACGGCCGCGTCGAACGTGTCCCGGAAGCCATCGGCAAAACTGGCACCGGCATGGTTTTCGCCGTAGATCCGACCAACGTCCTCGTGACCCAGTTTGCGGACCCAGGCCGCGTAATCCAGGGCCTGCGCCACCACGTCGCGTGGCGTCAAGCCACGCTTGAGCTCAATCACGTGCAGGTGACCCTCGCTGTCAATGGCCAGCAGATCAATGAATTTGTTGTTCTCGGTGCGCACCTGACGCCCAATCAACATCAGACCCGGATTGAGAATACCGAGGTTCTGCTCCAGGGCCGCCTGCAATTCGCTCTCCAGGGCCAGGGGGATAAAGGGAATCTTTTCGACGGTCTGACCGATTTTCCAGATGGAGGTTTCCACAGGCATCAGGCACCTACTTGAGTTGAGGGGCAAACACGGCGTACGGTTCAATCAGCGGGGCGGCGTAGTCAAGATTGAGCTCAGGCAGTTTGGCTTCCAGGGCGCGCGTTTCGTCCTCCAGCATGTCGGCAAGAGCGGTCATCAGCCCCGGGGCAGGTACGCCATCGGCGCCGGCCTTGAGGCCATTGAGCAGTTGCAGCAGCTCCCAATCGCGTAGCCATGTGGGCTGCTCGCCCATAAGTCGGCCTACCAGCGTGCGGCGGGCTCCGGGGGTATTCGTCACCCGGTCCGCGATCCGGAAGACATACAGAGGCGCACTCAGTCCAGCCCACTCAGCCACGGCGACGTTGGCGGGATACTTGCGGGCTTGCGCCACCGCGCGGTCCACCACCTTGTGCCCCACACCCGCCACGTCCTTGCCTTTAAGGGCCCGGTTGAATCCCAGTTCGCGGTAATTTCGCAGGATACCCACCTCGCCCAGCCAGGCTTCTGGCGTCTTGAAGGACAGCAGGTCGTCCTGTTCATCCACCAGGCGTTGATTCAACCGCAGGGCCTGGCGAAAGAAGGGAATGAGGTCAGGCAGGTCCACCCGGGGGATAACGTCACTGACCTGCTGGTAATCGAAGCTGGTGCTGTGTCCAATCAGTTCCTGAACGGTGTTGAGGACGTCACGCCCTCCAAACTGCGAGGTGGTCCGGTCAAACCACTCGTCCAGGTTGTTTCCCTGACGGGCCGCACCTGAAAACGCGTTCTGGAACACCTGGGGCGAGGTCATGCCCAGAACGAGCTGCAACAAGTCCTCTGGCTCGTGCATCACATGGGCAAAGGCCTTCATGATGCTGTCGATCTTGGTATTCAACTTGTCCCAGATGCGCGCCTCAACGGTGCCGGGGTTGCGGAACGAGAGGACTTCAACCTGCCGGGTTTGACCGTAGCGGTTCAGGCGCCCGACCCGTTGGTGAAGGCGCATCGGGTTCCACGGTAGATCCACGTGAATCAGCGTGTGGCAGCTCTGCTGCAGATCAATCCCTTCCCCCGCCGCTTCAGTCGAAACCAGGAAGCGGCGCTTGCCTTCATTGAATTCGGTGGCGGCTCGATCACGCGTGGTGTGCAGGCTCGCACCCAGAACGTCGTCTGCGCGGTCGTCTCCGTTAATGAAGGTAACGCTCTGCTCGCCATAGGTCTGGGTCAGGGCCTCGAGCAGCAACGACTGCGTGGCCTTGTACTCCGTGAAAAAGAGGACGGACCGGTCGGCGAAGCGCCCATTCAGGGCCGTCATGATCGCCCGGATCTTCGTTTCTTCAACGACCTGGTCGGCAAGCTCCAGCAGTTCCTCAAGCCGCTCCTTCTCGTCGGTCATCAGTTGCAGACCGCCGCTCCAGAAGCCCACAAGTTCTTCAAGGGCGTTGGCTCCCTCTATGTCTCCGGCCTCCTGTAAGGCCGTGAGCTCGCGTGTCTGGGCGTCCGCTCTACTGATCTCGCCCTTGAGCCGCGCTGCGCGGCTGCGCAGCGCGCGGCGAATGGCAGCGACGGAACTGGAGGCCAGCTTCTGCAGTGCGATCAGCACCAGCATCACAGCCTGGCTGTTTGCAGTGTTGCCCAGCGACGCAGCGTAGGCCTGACCCGTGGTAATAAAGTCCGTCAGCCGCTCGTAGAAGGTCGCTTCTTCAGGTGAATAGGTGTATTCCTCGCTGGTAACCACCGGCGCCTGAAACAGCCGTTGCCCATGAAGGTCTGTCACCGTCTGTTTGTTGTTGCGGATCACAACTTTCGAAAGGTGCTCGAGCTGGCTGGCCATTTCCTCATTGGCTTTGAAGAGATCCGGGCGAAGCAGCTCGAGCAGCGACAGGAAACCGTAATCCTTGCCCCGGTGCGGCGTGGCGGTGAACAGCAGCAGCCCACCGATTTTGTCGGCATCCTGCAGTTTTGCCATCAGCTCAAATCCCAGCGTGGCGCCGGTGGCCTCATCCACATTGAGGTGGTGCGCTTCGTCCACCAGAATCAAGTCCCACGCGTCAGCGGCGAGCAGACGCTCATGCCGGCCCTTGTGGTTGTCGCGGAGGGTCTGCAGCGACGCGATGACCTGATTGTGAATGTCCCAGTAGGTGGTGCCTTCCCGGGCGTCTTCCCGGTCCTGCGAGGGGTCATACACCGTGAGGTTCAGATCGAACATCTTCTTCATTCGGTGTTGCCACTGGCCAGTCAGTGACGCGGGCGCAATCACCAGCAATCGAACCACCTGACGCCGGCTGAGGAGCGGCCAGAGGATCAATCCCGCTTCAACCGTCTTCCCGAGCCCCACGTCATCGGCAATCAGCCAGCGGGGCGGCCAGCTGTCGAGCACCTGTTTACACACCCACAGCTGATGAGGCAGCAGGGCAATGCGCGAGCGCGAGAACACGCCCCAGGTATCGTTGAGGGAACTGATCAGCTCGGCCTGGATCCGCTGCTGCGCCTGCTGCGGTGCGTGCTGCTGCCCGGTGCGCAAGGCCTGCAGCACGGTGGTTTGGGCGCTTAACTCTGCGAGCAGGACTTCCTGAATGCCAGAATCGAAGCGAACGACTGCGGTGCCTTCGGCCAGCATCATGATTCGGCCGACCCCAAGCGTTCGGTGCGCGACCTGATCGCCGGACTGCAGGGTCATGCCAGACTCCCGGCCAGCGTATGGCCAAACAGCCGTTGCTGAAGTGCGCGGGCATCCTGATCATCCCGGCCAGTCCCCGCAAGCGCCTGCAGGGGAAGATCAAAGTGACCTCCGAAGGTGGCGCCAGTGGCTCCGAGCTCCTTCATCAGGTAAGCGTGAATTGCACGCGAGTTCTGCTCTGGTTGCTCCTCAGACAGAGTGATTCCAGTGAGTTGCTCAACCACCCGGCAGACCCGACGGGTGGGTACATAGGCCAGGGGCTGTAGGGCTGGGTTGATCAGGACGCCCGCGCGCAGCAACTCGCGGATCAGAAAAGGCCCGCCAATACCCAGGGTGCGGCCCAGAGGCGGTGCACTCAGCCCACTGCCAGACAGCAGCGGATTCACGTCAGGGGCCAGCAGGGTACGCAGGGAAGTGGTTGGCATGTGTTCAAAATTCAAAATCAGCTCCACGTATTGGGGCAGCCAGCGCCCGAGTTGGTAGAAACCCACGAAACCTCGCATCCAGTGCGCGAATTTCAGCACTTCAGGATTGGAGGTTAGGAAATCCCGAACTGTGCCAAGCCAAGCCTCATCGCTTGTGAACGGGTCACTGTAGGTGCCAATCCACTCTTTACTCTGAAGCAGGGTCAGGAAGCCGCGGTGCGCTTCTGGTTTGACCCGGCCCATGGATTGAAGGCTGCTGAGCAGCAGCAATGAGAGCCACGCCTGACGGTCATGGGCCGAGTCCAGATCAACGTCGCTGCTCGTGACCAGCGGAACGCCACCCGGATAAAGCCGGGCATTGTAACGGCTCGCGTACGCTTGCCCCTCGCGGGCCCACCAGGCAGCCAAGCGGCGTACCGCGTCGGAAGGCAACTGTGGGAGGTCACCGACATCGTCGTCCTCCTCCTCAGCCCCGACGTTCACAGTTGAGATTTCCGGGGGCGCGAGCATTTGACGGGCTTGGCGCAGAACGTTTAAGACGTCAATCTGCTCCTCCTCCGTCAGCTTGGCCCACACGGCAGACGAAACCATACGGTCATGAAGAAGCCAGGTACCAGCGATCTGCTGACGCAAGTCCACAGCGACCGGATCCTTGGCGCCCAGGGCTGACAGGTACTTCAGAGCAGCCAGCCGTTTGTCCGGCGTAGCGTGCAGCAGCCAGGTGACCGTCGAGAGTTTTGGCGCGTCACCTCTGAGTCTGCGGAAGAGAGCCAGGGCTGCCGGCGGATACTCTTCAGACAGACGGGCGCTGTCTGGTGCGAAGGGAAAGCGCGCCGCTTCATCTGACTCGGTCTTGGAGGTGCCCACCAACAGGTGAGCCGGCAGATGATACGCGCGGTCCTGTGCAAGGAAAGTCAGGCCGTCAAGCCACTTGTCTGTGGCTTCATCCTCTCGCAGGTGCCGCAGTTGTTCGTCGCTCAGTACAGCGGTCAGCCAAAGGGCTGCGGCGGGTGATACCTGCTGCTCTGGAAACAGCAGCGTCAGTGCGTCGATCAGGTTGATCCGCTTCTGCGGGACTGGGAGACCCAGCGCGCGTAGGGTGCGTGCCGTCTGTTCGCTGATCAGCGTGCCAGGCGGAAATTTCTTGCGGAACCCCGGCTGTTTAAGCAGCACCTTCGCCGCTTTGGATTCGACCTCCAGGATGGACAGCGCGGGATCCCCGGCCTTTACCAGGGTGTCGTACTCCTCAGGCAGAAGGCTCGGAATCAGCCGCTGCTCAAGGGTCAGCGCGCCGTACGCGCCTGTGGTGCCCCAGAGCAGCGCCCGAACAGCGTCCAGGGCAGGCGTCGGCGCTGCCTGTGCAATGGATTCAGCAAGCACCTTCCATAGACCACGGAGGAAGTCAGGGGCCAAAGGCGGAGCCCAGCCTTTCACCTGGCTCCACTGTGCCTCTGCCGTCGAGAGGAACAACTGGGTCAATGCGTCTCGTAGATCCGGGACCAGGCTCCGGACAAAAGCACTGACCTGCTCCTCATTACGCGCCAGCTGGGCACGGCCGGGATCCAGGGGAAACGCAGCGTTCACCAGAAAAGGCAGCTTCAGGGCCTCCTCTGTGGGCGCCGTCACCCACAGGTTAGGAATGGTCACCGGAAGCGAACCAAAACCGCCGTCCTGCAACGGAATCAAGAGATCCACCTGCCCTGTGTGCAGAACAAGGGCCGTTAATGGCTTATGCCGGGCGCCACTGGGCTGAGCGCGGACGAGTTGCACGCCGCGCCTGATGGCCTGGGCATGCCAGGTCCAGCGGCTCTTATCCCCCTCCACGTGCAGTTGCAGTGTCCGAATCGCGCGGGTAAACGCCAGCGTGTAGGGCGCAAGGTCACCAAAGCGCGCCATGACATTCTTGGCCTGAGTGACGTCGCGGAGCGGCAGCTCAATCAAGGTGCCGTCTGCCACTTCAGGAGGAGAGACGCTCTCCGTGAATTTCCGCAGCGCCGTCACTTCTTTTTCAGTGGGCACCACTGGATAAACGCCGCCCAATACCGTGAAGGCCAGTCGGCCGCTTTTCACGGTGGGCCGGTCTGAAAGAAGAAACACGCTTTTAAAACCGAGACCAAATTGACCGGTCACGCCTGCCCCCTTATCGGAGGAAAGCAGCGTCAGCATCTTTTCAAGATCAGCGTCAAAGCTCCGGCTTCGTCCATCAAAGTCACCGTACGCGTAGAAATTGACGGGTCGGCCATGGTGTACGGCCCGCAAGGTTTGTCCTTGCAGTGCAAGGGTAAAAGTCTGCCGGCGCTCATCCATCTCGCGCGTCATTTCCTGCCACTCGATCAGGGCGTCATCGGCATTCTGCAGCAGCTCAAACGGAACGCTCGCTGGCACATACTGCTGATCTTGCACCTTTTTCCGAACTCCTGCCAGCAGCGTTTTCTGTGTGTCTGCGTCGTCCTCCACCAGTTTACGAAGTCGCACCTGATGGTCATGGACCTGAGCGAGAGCCTCACGCTCACGCGCCGGCGCCCCCTGCTCACGCGCCTGCTCCGCTGCACGGTCCGCTTGATCAATCTGGCTCAGCAGCAACCTGACACGGCTGTCCCGGCTCAGGCCCAACTGCCGGCCCCAGGTTTGCGCCGCTGCTTTGATCAGACGGCTTTGCGTGGCTTTCACTGTCGCCTGGCTGCTGTTGACGACTTTGAAGTACTCGGCCGCAACATGGGGAGGTAAATAGGAATGGTAGGCGGAGAGCACCCAACGCACGGAGTGCAGCAACAGTTCACTGAGGTTCAGGTCACTGCGCTGAAGATCGACCCACTTGAGCTCCACCGGATAGACGTAGAAGCCGCTATGCCGGAACGGTTTCAGGCCGTGCCGGTGGGAAAAGATGCTGGTGAGTTGGCTGTCTTCCTGAAAAGGCACTTCAAGAGCGTCACCCAGGAGATTGGCCACTTTCTGGGTACGCCCTTTATTCACAGTGATCAGCAACCTGGTCTGGTCGAGCAGCTCCTTATACGTTCTGAAGCCGTGCGGCAGCTTATCCGAGGGCACGTCACGCAGGGCCTGTTCGCGGAACACACCAAAATCGAAGTTGGCCAGATAACCCGCAGCAGTTTTATGGAGCTCCGGGTTGCCGTCCAGCAGACCCAGGAAGGCTCCCAGTTGCTCACGGGCAATATCGGCCTTTTCACACTCCCGCACGAACGCACGCAGGCTCTGCCCACCGTTTTTCAGGGCAATGTCAAGCGGCACGTCCATGGAAGGGGCTGGGCCTACTGGCAAATCGCTGCTGC
Source organism: Deinococcus arcticus (assembly GCF_003028415.1). NCBI lineage: Bacteria > Thermotogati > Deinococcota > Deinococci > Deinococcales > Deinococcaceae > Deinococcus > Deinococcus arcticus. The sequence goes on along the minus strand of NZ_PYSV01000005.1, from coordinate 226,273 downwards.
TGGAAAGCCCCTCACCGTACAGCGCTCTGCGGTGATTCTCATGAAGCACGTAGCGTGGGTCATACTGGGCGCCAACCACCGTCAGATCATCAGGCTTGCGCCATTCGCCGACCCCATTGAGAAGATGCAAATTCGTCAGAACGCTGAGGGGCCTTCCCGCATCCCGCACGTCCGCCAGCAACGCCAGGTAAGCGTCTGTCGCGGCTGTGCGCACCTCTTGATCCGCCGCGCCCGTGATCTGCCCATAAAGATGAAGAAGTTGTTCGCTCAACCGCTCCGGCATGAGCGGCCGGGATGCGGCCTTGAGCAGCCTGGTTAACCATATTTCTTCACGCTCAAAAGCGTGCAGCAAACCCAGCAGTGGAAGTCGTCGAACGTCCATGGCGCCAAAAGCGGTCATCCAGGCTCTGGCCCGCCCGGTGATGCTGCCGACGTGGTACAGCGGCGTCTGCGACACCAGCGCGCAAAGTTCCTCCAACTGCTGTTCTTCACTTCGGAGCAAACGCAGGATCGTGGTGCCGGCCTCAGCTCGGAACTCAGGCAGAAGATCGGCTTCAATCACTGGCCGACGATCCGGCGTGAACGTTCCGATCTCACGCAATTTCTGAATCTCTTCGTGGCTATCTGCCATCCGAGGAAAGAACAGAACGTCCTTGGGCGCCGCGCCGCTGCCAGCTTGGAGTGGCCACCAGGGCAGTTCGCTGGCCCTTTGTGGCGTAACAGTACCCGGCATCTTCTTCAATGCGTCCAGCAGGGCCTGCCAGTGTTGCCAGACATCTGGCTCGTTGCGAAGGTACTCCCAGACGTCCGACGGCGTCAGGACCGGCGCGAGGGCCGCGAGGCGTTTCTTTAAGAGTTCAGATTCAGGCCGTGCCAGTAAGATGACTTTTCCACTCAAGGCGTCGCTGACGGCCAGACCGCCGTCCAAGTGAACGCCAGGCGTTATGGCCGTCAGGGGGCCTCTGAGCGTCTTGAAGAGGGGCAGCTTCTTGAGGAGGGTGTCATCCTTCCATTCCAGAATCAGGGTCTCACGTTCCTCGGGCGTTAACTTGGCGCCTGGAAATGCATGGGGAGCGCCAGTCAACAAGGGGCCCAGGGACGCGGGTGAAGCCACGTCGACGCCCAGGAAGCGTTTGGCCCGGGCGTTCAAGAATTCCACGGGGTCCCGGATCACAGTCCAGCCCAGTGGAGACGACTCGGCGGCCAGACGCGCCACTTTGCCCCAGAGGGTACCGCTGCCCTCTGAAATGAGAAGTGGCGTACTCTCGTCCGCTGCGTGAGCACTGCTGCCGTGGAGGAGACTGCGCAGTACCGGACGGTTTTCGGTACGCTCAAGCACGGTAGGACTTGACTCAATCAGTTTCCTGACCAACGCCAGTCGGTCCCGGGCAGGAGCGGCAGTCGCCGCGTGCCGCACGGTATTGAGCACGGCCGTGACACTCAACCGCGGAATGTCCAGTTCCAACAGGTCAACGAGCCGGTTGGGCACCAAAAACAGCTGCTCATTCCCAAGAACATCCTGCAGGTGACCCAGTAACGCCGCGTCGTCACCGTACTGCCGAAAAATCCGACCTGTGCCTGCCAGACCTGCCGCTTCCTGGAGGGTCAACCAGGGACCGGTTCCCTGCGAGCCGCGGGATGTAGGCAGCAGTTTCCGGCTCCCGCAAACGGCCGCGAGCTCCACAGTTTCCGGCAAACGGTCTTTGATCAAGCGAAGCACCGGGGCAATGTCATCCTCAACCTGGATCGTGTCCAACAGGAGTTGCGCGTCGCGCTCGTTCAGGAGACGCTCTTTGCTGGCCGGCGCGTACCCGAAAGGAACGATCAAAACCCTGCAGGCGACCAATCGCACGCGCTCAGCAAGTTCAGCTGGAAAGGATTCCGATAAAGCCAGCACCTGCTCTGGAAAGAGCTCCGCCAGCAGGGCGGCCACCTCACTGCGGTGCTTGGAGAGCCGTGCCGTTTCACAGAGGGGCCAGGCCTGCCGAACAGCCTGAAGCAGAACGTCACGCAGCTCACTCAAAGGCAGAAAACGCAGGGTCATACGCAGGCCCTGCATCTGGTCGGGTCGGCCCAGCAGGGCCACGAAGTCCAGGTGAGCCACCAGCTGGCGCGCCAGGTCAAGCGGCCAGATTGGCGCGCACAATGTGCGCGCCACAAAATTGGGGCTACCAGCATCTAACAGCGCATGCTCGCCAGCCAGGGCAGGCAGTTCGGGCCAGAGATCAAGCAGGGCTGGGTGGCGCTGAACAGGCAAGAAGGTCTGAACCGCGCTGGTCAGCGTCCATTGAAAGGTCGCGTTTCGGAGCACGCACGCCCATTGGTACCGGCTGGTCAGGGCTTCCATATGCTGTTTGGCAAAGCCAGATCGGCGCAGCGCACGACTGACCTCGGTCCGCTCATCGTCGGTGGCGTCTGATGTAATTTCCGCCAGACCTTGAAGAACAACCGGCAGGGTGGCCTGGACGGCGAGCAGCCCATTCCAGTGCCGCCGAAGTTCACTCACGTTGGCCGGAAGCCTTCCGTCAGGTGTGGGGTCAAGGTCGTAGATGGCTTTTCGGTCTTCTTTAAGGAAGAAGTACCCATGGAGCGTCAGGGTGTAGGTCGAGGACGTGTTCAGGACCTCGTTCAACGCTTCTTCTACCGGCAGGAAGACGGACCACAACGCCCGCAGCCGCCCCTCCTGACCACTGGACCTCTGCCACACGGCGGCGCCGTGTGGCACGGACGGATCTTTCTTCTGCATGTTGCCATAAAGCGTCACCACCTCTGTGGACGGCCAGTGCTCACTTTGGTTCAGGCTGGTCAGCCACTCGTGCTCAACCAGAACCTCATGCCCGACGTAGACCGTCGGCGCTTTCATCGTGGACGTAATGGCCCCAGCGAAGGTGCGTTGAAACGGCGCCTGATGCCTGAAGTTTGAGGTTCGCTGTGAGCCCACCTGATTCAGCACCAGCAGGGGCGCATCGACTTCCGGGCGGGATTTGACAATGATGCGGCGCACCCGCCCCAGCATCGGCATCAGGTCCTGTACATCCTGAATGGTTTGGTCACTGATCGAAAAGGGCTGGTCTCCAAAGTAGTTCGACATCACCTGCACGGGTAACTCATGCCCTGGCACCAGGCAGTCGGATTTCCGCCGCAGGGGCACCCAGACGACGAACCCTTCTGGAATGCCCAGTTCTTTCAGGTGGGTCAGAATGCGCGCCCGGTCAGCCGTCCCGAACTGCAACCACTCTGGACGAATAGGTGAATCGCCACTCAGCCACGGTGATAAGACATCGAAATGCGGCGACGCCCACCGGTCATCAGGCGAGAGCCTTGCGTCCATGAAGAAGAGTGCTTCAGCGAGGTAAAACACGCTTTTTAACCCCAGGCCAAACTTCCCAACGGTGCTGGAATCCCCACCCTTGGTGCTGAGCCCCAGACTGACGATGGCTTCTGCGTCTGGAGGACTCAGCACGCCGTCATTGACAGCAAAAATTGCTGGCGCAGACAATAAGGGATGGTCAGCGTCTGGCAGCCCCATCGAGCAGCCGAGAGCCACAAAACTGGCAGTGCCCTGGCCGTCACTTCCAGAGTCGTCAGCATTTTGAATCAGTTCTTTGAGTACCAGAAAGTGATCTGTCGCCTCATTAAAGAGATTACGCAGGAATTTGATGTCTGTTAAGTTGCTTCTTTTAAACCCGGCCACTGCTAACTCCTGTTTGTTCTGGGCTCTTTGTTCTCAGCCAGAGCGTGATGTATGGTGCCGCTGGAAGCCTCATACCAACGGTTAGGTCAAGTACATGGCTGCAGCCTGCTGGTGCGCATGCGCCACATGCGCGCGCAGTTCAGGCGGACTGGCCACCTCGACCTCACCTCCCCATCCCAGGATCCACGGCACCAACTCTTTCCAACCCCCAACCTTCAGGCACACGCGGGTAAAGCCGCTGGCCAGGGTCAGACATTCAGCCTCTGGCCCCAGGTGGATTTCCCGCACTCGCTCTCTCACCGCCGGAGTGAAGAACAGCTCCACTCGGACTGGATCGCCAGTCATGATGCCCCAGGCGCCAGAGAGGTAATTCAGCGGCTGGAAATCTTCTGGAATCACGCACTCATCGCTGAGCAGCGTGACGTCCCGCATCCGGGCAAGGCGAAACACAAATGGCCGGTCGCCTGTTTTCAGCCGGTTGACTCCGATCGCGTAGGCCTGACGGTTGTGCGGGTTGAGCTCAATAAAATAGATGTTCAGTTCAACTGTTGAGACCTTATGCAGGGAGTGGTACTCGAACCGGAGCACCCGGCCTTCCAGCCAGGCCCGCGCGACCAGCTCGAAGGTTCGGGAGCTGCCTCCACCAGCGCCGCGCCGCTGGTGGTAGGCCTGATTGGCCTGTTCCGCGACCCGCCGGGCTGGGGCCGGCAGCTGCACCGTGAGCTTCTCCAGTGCCGAGAGGTAGTGCTCGCTGTATTCCGCCGCGTGGTGGTACAGCATTCTGGCCGCCGAGTAGACCGCCAGGGCCTCCACGGGGTTGAGGGTCGTCGCCGGAGGGGGGCAGCGGTACTTCCCACTCGGGAGCGTCTCCACCTCACCGTTTAGGATGAGGTCACCCAGGTCGCGCTGCACACTGCGGAGCTTGTTGGGCGGCAGGCCCAGCCGGGCGGTCAGGTCGCGGGCGCTGTATTCACCGCGCGAGAGCAGGTCAAGCACGGCCCGGACACGCTGGGTTTTCGTCTCTGGAACACCCATCGTCAGTTCTCCAGCTGCGCGCGCATATGCTCCTGGAACTTCAGGACCAGGTACTTCAGCCCCTCCAGGCTTCGGAGAAGCACCGCGCGGAAACTCTGCTCGTCCGGCAGGTAGGCGCTGACATTTGCGCTCACGTCGTGCTCGAGCACCAGAATCCGGCCCACCCGCACCTGCCGCTGGGCGTGCATGGCCGCTTCCAGAGCCCGCGCCCGCTCGGCGGCGTCCTCCAGCGGCCAGAAGAACGGGTAGAGCAGCGCGAGGTGCGTGGGATCGTTCCCGGCGGTCAGGACGAAGTACGTGCCGCCCTCGTACTTGAAGTGCACGTCCCCGTCGTCATCCAGCTTCGGGCGGAAGCCTTCGTCCGTCAGGAAGTTGAGAACCGCAGCGGCGTACGCGGTGGGCACAGGCGGGGCGAGTTGGGTGGCTGATGTGTTTTCGGTGTCGCTCATGGGCTCTCCTGCAAGGGGGCAGCACAGGGGGCAGGCGTACGGGCCTGACAGGCGGGTCTCACAGGGTTTCCACCAGAACGGCGGCGTCACAGACGCCCCGGAAGGCACAGGTCCGGCAGGTGCCAGCACCCGGTGTGGGGGCAAAGTCCAGGGCGGTCATCTGTTCCACCGCCCCCCCGACCAGCTGCATGCCCCGGGCCAGGTCTTCTTCCCGAAAGACATGAAGGGCTTTGACGTCCTTGAGGTACGCCAGCGCCGCGCGCTCAGCGTTCAGGTGATGCGCGTACAGGGCCAGCTGCGGCAGGTGATGCTCCGGGTGAAAGGCGCGGTCCGTCTTGTAATCCAGCACGAACCGGTCCGCTTCATCAAAGGCGTCCACAACGCCTTCAAACAGCAGCGGGCCGACGGGCACCTGAATGGCCATCTCCCGCCGGTAGGGCCGCCGGTTGACCTCCGCGAACAGCTCGCCCTGAAAAGCCTGCACGCAATCGGCCACCAGCTTCTGGTCGACCGGCGCGAGGTACGCGAGGCGTTCCGGGAGCTCTGCAGGTGTCCAGCCATGCTCGAACGCGCGGTGCACCGCGTCCCCGATCTGCCGGCCGGCGGCGCGTTGGTGTGGGTTGCGCTCTTGCGCCTGCAGGCGTTCACTCCACAGGCTGGCCAGCGGCAGGCGGCCTTCCAGGTACTGATATGCGAAGCGGCGCGGGCACGCCAGGTACGCCGCAAGGCTGGTGACCGGCAGGCTGCTGGGCAGCATGACCCCGGGGCCACTGCGGACCTCCAGGTGGGGCTGCCCGCCTGCGTGCACCAGCCCCAGCGGCTCGACCGGCGGCACCTCCTCAGGCGAGAGGTAATGCCGCTCGACCCCCTCCTCCGGCAGGTGGGCAACGAAGGCCTCGAAGCGCTCCTGGGCTTTGCCAGAGTCTCCCCCGGTCAGACTCAGGATCAACAGGTCTGCCGCGCGCGTAAACGCCACGTACGCCACCCGCTCGGCTTCACTGAGGTCCCGCTCCTGCGCGAGGCGTTCCAGTGCCTCCCACTCGGGCAGGTCCTCCTCCAGATCCGGCAATCTCAGGGCCACGCCGAGCGCCGCGTCAAACCGCACGCTTGGGGCCAGTCCGCCTCCTCTGCGCAGCGCGTCCGCCACGATCACCACGGGAAACTCCAGGCCCTTGCTGCCGTGAATGGTCATGAGCTGCGCGGCGTCCGGGTGCGGACTGATCGCCTCGGCTTCCTGCGCGCCCAGCCGGGCGAGCCGCGTGAGGTGATCAGCCACACTCGCGGCGTCCCGCACGCCGTCCCCGGCCCACTGACGCAGCAGCGCGTGGAAGCGCCTCAGGTTCTCCACACGTCTGAGGCCGTCCGGCTGCGCGGCGTGCACCAGCAGCGCCCCGGTCCGCCCGTCGGCCTCCGCGAGCAGCTGTGAGGCGCTCAGGGTCGCTCCGGCCTCCCGCAGGCTGAGCAGCAGCGTGACAGCCGCCTGAACCGCCGGATGCGCGCTGCGCCGCGCCGCCTGCCACAGGCTCTCCCCTGCCCCGCGCGCCTGGGCCAGGGCCAGCAGCGTGTCGTCCGTCACCTGCACGTGCGGGCCGCGCAGCACCGCCGCCAGATACATGTCCTCTGCCGGATTCGCCACCGCCTGCAGGAGGTTCGCGGCGTCCTGCACCTCTGGTCGGTCGTACAGGCCCCGGCCGCCGTGCACCACGAACGGCAGTCCCGCGCGCGTCAGGGCGTCCTCGTACACCTTGAGGTCCGTGCGGGCGCGGAACAGCAGGGCGATGTCCGAGAGCCGCAGCGCCCGCGTGCCCTCAAGCGCCCGGTCGTACACGGCGGGACCGGCGAGCAGCAGCGCCTGGATGCGCCCGGCGAGGTAGGTGGCCTCCGCTTGGCGCAGGCTGGAGGTGTCTTCCCCCTGGATCACGTGCAGCTCCACGCTGGGCGCGTCCTCACCGTCCGGATGGGCCCGCCGGTGGGCGTTCAGCGGCTCGAACCGCGCGGCGGTGGGCCGGGCCTCATCCGGGCCGCGCATGAGGCCCTTGAAGTACGTATTCACGGCCGCCACCAATCCAGCGTGCGTGCGGAAGGACGTGCCCATGGGAATCACGGCGCCCCCACGCCGAAGCACCGCGTCCTGCGCGGCGCGGAAGACCTTCACGTCCGCCCGGCGGAACGCGTAGATGCTCTGCTTCTCATCGCCCACCACCGTGAGGTTCACGCTGTCCCCGGCCAGGGCAGACAGAATGCGCCACTGCACGGGGTTGGTGTCCTGCGCCTCGTCGATCAGCAGGTGCGTCCAGCGCGCGGCGTAGTACGACCGGACCGCGTCATGCGCCAGGGCGGCGTCCGCGTACGCTTCAAGGTCCGCGAATGTTGCGACTTCCTGCTCGGCCTTCAGGTGCGAGAAGCGCGTCCGGACATGCGTGAAGATTTCCCGCAGCGCGAGCACCGCGCGGTCATGCGTCAGGGCCGCGTCGGTTGCCTCGCCCAGCAGGTCGTCGCGGGCCGCCAACACCTTGAGGGTTTTCAGGGCCGTGTGGGCCGCCGCTTTGGCGTCCTTTGTCCAGCCCCTCCCGATGGTGCCTTTGTGGGGCTGCAGGGCGGCCCGCACGGCACGCAGCGCGGCCCCCTGCACGGGCGCGGCAGACGCTACCGCCAGCACCGCGCGCCGGATCTGCTCCAGGTCATCCCCCGCCGGACCCTGCACGCCCTGCAGGGTCTGCATCGCCGCATTCCAGGGGCCAGTGACGGTCTGCCACGCCCGCCGCGCCCGTTCCTGCGGCGCCAGCGCCGCGAGGCTGGCGGCGACCTCCAAGGCGTCCCGGGCGGTTGTGGGGTCATCCAGCAGCGTGCGGATCACGTCCGACCGGATCTTGCCCGGCACGGCCAGCAAGGTGTCGACCGGCAACTCCGCCAGCACCGGGAACAGGTGCTCGTCCAACCAGGCCTGGGCGTCCGTTTCATCCAGCACTTCAAAACTCAGGCCGGCGCCGCTTTCCACCGGGTGCTCGCGCGCCACGCGCCCGCACAGGCCGTGAATGGTGCTCACCTGCATCAGGGGCAGCCCCGCGAGGACCGTCTGCCAGGCCGGGCCTTCAGTATCCGCCCGCTGCTCCACGTAGCGGGTGATGCGTTCGCGCAGTTCAGCAGCCGCCGCTTCCGTGAAGGTGACGGCCACGATCTGGCCAGGCGTCACGCCCTGACGCAGCAGGTTGAGGATCCGTTCCGCGAGCACCCGCGTCTTACCGCTGCCTGCCCCAGCAGAGATGGCCACGCTGCTGGGCGAGAACACGGCCGCTTCCTGCGCGGGCGTGAATTGTGGCCTGCCCTGGTCTGCGGGCGCGGCCACAGTCATGCGCCCACCTCCACACCACGGTCCCGGCACACAGGGCGCACGGCGCAGTACCCGCATGCCTCGCGTTTCCGGTCCGGGCTGGGCGCGACGTTGCCCTGCGCGAGCGCGTCCCCCAACTCGGTCAGGAAGACGTTGACATTCGCCTGATGCTCGTCCCAGCGGTACTTGCGGCGCGGCGCCTCGGCGCCTGGGCCAGCCCCATCCGGCAAAGTCCTGGCCTTCTCGATGCTGTAGTACCGGCCGCTGACTGCGCCCAGCGCCGCCATGTACAGTGGCAGCTGCACTTCCAGGTTCAGCACACCGCCGCGCACCACCTTGCTGACATACGATCCCGTCTTGTAGTCCGTCACAGTCAGGCCGTCCGGCGTCCGGTCCAGGCGGTCCACGATGCCCACCAGGGCAAATGTGTGCCCGACAGCCTGTACGGTAAATTCCCGGCGCTCTTCCAGTTGCACGGGGGTCCAGCCGGGGGGAAGAAACGCTGGGCTCTGAATGGCGCGCGCGGCGGCCCGGCGAATCTCCTCGCGCTGCACAGGCCACAGCGGCCCGCCCCGCAGGTCACCAGTGGCCCACAGGGCCCGCTCCTGGCGTTTGAGGGCCGCTTCGGCGCGCTCAAGGCGCTGCTCGGCGCGGTCCCCCGGCTGCTCCCCCTGCAGGGCCCCTTCCAACGCGGCGTGCAGCAGCGTGCCCACCACGCGGCGATCTTCACTCTGGTCAGGATCCTGCACCTCCCCCAACTGCAGGAGCTTCTGGGCAAACCAGCGGTAGCGGCACGCGCCCGCCGCGTGCAGCTGGGAAGGACTCCAGCGGCGCTCGCTGGCCCAGATGGGGGTTCCCAGCTGCCCCGCATGAGGCCCGGGAAGACCGGCGTCCCGGTCGCGTTCCACCTGCACCTTGGCCTGCACGGCGTCAGGCAACACCTGGCCCCCCAGGGCCAGCGCCAACCGGCGCTCCCCTTCTGAGCCCAGTGGCAGCGTATGGGCCGCTGCAGACGCACCGGGCCCCACCCGGTCCCAGAAAAGGCTGGGGCGCAGCTCCCGGCCGTCAGGCCCCCGGCGCGGACGGCTTACCACCAATCCCAGGCCGGCACCTGCCAGGGCGCCCAGAAACAGCGCTTCTTCCACCGTGGCCAGGGCAGACGCGTCGGGCAGGGATACGCCCTGATCCGCCCAACGGCGCCGCGTGACGCTGTCGATCAGGGGATGGTCCACCGACCGCACTGGGAAGAGGGTGTCAGCCAAGCCCAGCACCCACACCGCGTCAAACCGGCGACCCAGGGCGGCCAGGGGGTTGGCCACCCGCACGCCGCTGCGGCCCAGCAGCACGGGTACCGTGGCGGTCTTCAGCACGTGCGCCACCAGGGTCAGCAGGGCCTCGCGTGAACACTCGCCCGTCCAGCGGGACTCGGCCTGCAACTGGTCAAGTAGCAGGGTCAGCGCCACGTTCAGCGCTGGGTCGGCCACGCAACGGCCCCGCACGCTCAGATCAACCAACAGGCGCTGCAGGATGCCTAGTCCATCACGCCACGTGGTGTGCGGCGGCACCTCCAGCCAGGTGAGGGTTTCATGCCACGCGGCCAGGCCACGGGGACAGCCGGGCTGCAGGGCCCGTGCCTGCGCGAGGGCGTCAAACGGCAGGGTAACCAAGGGATGCGTGAGCACCCGGCGGGCCGCGCTGTACCGCCAGTCCCGGGCGTGGGCATCCACCCAGGCCTGCACGAGGCCGCCCAGCGGAGTTTGCACCAGTGGCATCTGCTGCCCACTCACGACGGGAAGGTCATACTCGCGGGCGACATCTGCGATCGCACCGATGTAAGCACCTTCGCTGCGCACGATTACGGCGAGCCGCTCCGGGCGGATGCCTTCGGCCAGCCACGCCTGAACCTGCCGCAAGCACGCGCGGACTTCCGACTCAATATCTGGAAACTCCTCACGGCGAAATGCCTGGGCCGCGGGGCGGCCACCCACGTAAGCGGCCACCACCTGATCCCCTGAGCGCTGCGCGGTTCCGGCCAGCGGCTCAGACAAAAATCCCAGGCACTCAAGGGCGTCGCGGGTGTCCTGAATTCGTTTCAAGCCACGGGCGTCCTCAGCGAAGGGAAGCGTGACCACGGAACCCGGCGCCAGCAGGCGGTCCACCAGCGCGGTCTGCGCCGCGTCGAGATACGCGAACCCGTGCATGAGGGTTCGCCGCGCCTGCACGTGACCCCAGCGGGCCGCGAAGAACTCGGCACCCGCCGCATCAAACGTCCGCGACGCTTCACTGTGGGCCACGAACGCCGCGTACGCCTGCGCCACGTCCTGCTCCCGGCCCGGGGCCGCCGCCGACAGCAGCGCCGCCGGCTCCACATTCGCGCGCATGAGTTCGCCCATCAGCTTCTGAAGGCCAAACACTGTTCCCGGCCGACTGCGCAGCGGCGCCAGGTAACCCAGCGGCACCTCTGCCAGGGCGGCCCGCACAAACGCTTCCCGCGCCCCAGGCGTGAGGGGCGTCCAGCCCGCGTCCCGCAGGGCCTCGCGCGCGGCCTGGGTAAGGGTAATGGCCGCGCCCGCGCCCCGCAGAACTCCGCGCAGGTCTCGCCCGGCCTGCAGGTTCGGCACGATCAGGCGCATGTCGGGCGTGAAGCGCTCAGCGGCACCTGTAAGCAGCACGCTGGGGTAGGGATGGGTGAGCAGGGTCCGGTTCACGCGCTGGCTCCGGGCCGCTGAAGCGTGCCCACCGGTTTCAGGTGTCTGTTGGCCCGCTCCTGGAGCTGTTGGGCAGCGTGTCTGGTGCTCACCGTCTCATTCATGCGTGGCTCTCCTGACAGCAGTGTCACGCCCGGCCGCGTCAAGCAGTGACGCGGCCACCATGCCGGTGCAGGTCCAGCTGGCCTTCACGCCTACTGTTGAGAACAGCTGGCGCTCAGTTCCTGCTCAGCACAGGGAATGACGCCGGTGCCACGTGTGAGACACACTGAAGGCCACGTGATTTCTGCTGGTATGGCTGGCAACCGGCGTCTCAAGCCTGCCCTGCAGCACCGCTGTTAATCAGGAGCGCCTTGCCGCAATTCAGCCACGAACTGCTCTCGCCGCCCCGCCGCTGCGGCGGCAATACCCGCCTTTAGGAGCTCCGCGGGGGACTGCTGACCACTCTGCACCTGGAACCGCAGGGAATCGTAATCCGAGGCCTTCAGCAGCTTGCGGTAATGAAGATCAAGGCGCCGGATCAGCCGCTCCGCCGCGCGTTCCGGCGTGAGGCCGGCAAAGTCGTCTGCCAGCGAAGGTTCTGCTTGTAACGGTTCTGACCTTGGGCGCTGCGCCTTGACCGTGAGTCTGGACGGTGACGCCGGGTAGAGATAATCATCCGGATGCGCAATCAGGTGCATCAGGGCCGCCGCCCTGGTTTTGCGCACGACCAGTACACCTTAGGCGATCAGAGCTGCAAAGCGGGCCACCGTTTCCGCCAGGAACGGCTCGCCGTGGTCCCTGACGAGTTTACGCACCATGCCGTCGGCCACACCGTACTCCCGGAACTTGCGCATCAGGGCCGGGTCGACGCGGGTGAAGTCACGCGCGAATTCATACCGCACGGTCTGGTCCTTGCCCCGCCCCGACAGCACCACATCGGCAAGGTACCCCCGCTTGATCAGTTCCTCGTGCGGGGCACTGAGCGCACGGATGACCCGCCACGCCTGCGCGTCACTGGGGATCTTGCACTGGTCGCCCCAGACGAGCACAGGGAAAGTCAGCGTGTCGACCTGCCGCTCTGGATCTTCGGGATCAATCCGGGCGGCGTCCAGCACGCGGTAGAGTACCCGCGTCCGCGGCCGCGAAAGGGTGGACATGAATTCCGAGTCAAGCGGTTTGACGTACCCACTGCGGATGCTCGACACCACGTCATCGGCCAGGCGCAGAACAATCATCGACCGCTCGTCAAACCGCCCCACACCATCGAGGGTGGTGAAATTCAGGGACTCGATAAAGTGAAACTTGGCGTGCGTCCAGCGGCGGTTCGGGTGATCACGCCAGCCGCCGGACACCGTGTAGCTCGCCTGGTGAAGGCGTTCCAGACATCCTCGGAGCAATCCCAGGTACTTGCCGGACTTGTGCCAGCCACACAGCTGCAACAGGGCGGTGGCCGCTACCGTCAGGCGGCCGTCTTCAGGCATGCCTTCTTCAATGTAGAGATTGATCAGCGCCGCGCTCACGTCACTGTCCAGGCCGTGCGGAACCGCGTGTTTCACACCCGACTCGCAGCTGATGCGGACGATTCGTCCCCGGAATTCGGAGGTCACGCTCCACTCCTGCATTTCCACCTGGTCGAGAGCCACGATCAGGTTGAGGCGTGAGAGATTCAGGTCATCGTGGTGGCGCGGCAGGATCTTCAAGGGCTTGATGATGATTTTACCGGACTGATTGAAAAAGAAGAAAAAGAAATGAAGTGATGACATCATCAGTGCGAATGGAAAATTCTCTCCCAGGACGGTGAAATCCTCGTGATGCCAACGGGTGTGTCACCGAGGAAGCAACCAGTATGTCACCGTGCTGACGAACGAATACAACGGGTGTGTCACTCGGGAGCTGTTGAATGCAACGGGTGGATCATTGGGGTGCCAACAGGTGTGTCACGGCTCAAACCATAGGTATGTCACTCACAAGGAGGCCATCTCCAACGGGTATGTCACTGGCGACGCCCATAGAAAACAACGGGTGTGTCACCGAGATGAGCCCTGCAAACAACGGGTGTGTCACCCACCTGAACCGCTTTGCAACGGGTGTGTCACTGGAGGACCAATGGTTGCCACAGAGACAAGCCGGACGCGCCTGCGCAACGAACCGGCGCACGGCCAACAGCTGTGCGCCCCAGCGCTCCTGACAGCTCCATCAGGGCATCTTTAACGTGGTTCGTTCAGGCCGCCACTCGCCCAGATCTGTAGCGGAGGCCGAATCCATTCACGCCCCAGCTTGCGCCCTTCACCGGGCACCGGCGTCACCATAGACCATCCGCCAATCAATAAGACACGCTGCAGCCGTCCTGACTGAATTCAGGGCCCTCATTGTCCTGATCAAGCTCTGCGAGCAGATCACCGCCACCGTTGTCATAGCAGCTGTTGCCGTAGCCAGAACCTGCCGCTTGCTGTTTGTAGAAAATGCCGCCTTTCCGGTTGCCTGTAACAGTGTTTTGCACCACCTCAGGGGCAGCCTGGCCAGTCACGATTAACCCGTAAAGCAGGTTACCGGTGATTTCATTGCCGACCACTCGCCCGGTACTGCGTTCGGCCATGATAATGCCGCTTTGCCGGTTATCCGCCACCACGTTGTTCTGGAGGAGAGGCAATGCATCGCCCCATGCAGAGATCCCCGGTTTTTCATTATTGGTGATGGTATTTCCAGTCGCGTCGCCAGAAGCGAAATCGGAGTAACCAATGCCGTTTTCCTTATTGCGGGTGATGGTGTTGCCGTCCAGGGTGGGCGCCGCATACTGGGTTACTCGGACGCCGGCTGTCAGGTTGGCCTGAATCGTGTTGTTCTGCGCCACGCCGCCTGAGTTGTCGAAGTAGGTGATGCCACTCTCCTTGTTGCCCTGGATGGTGTTTTTGATCATGATAGGCTCGGCTGTGTCCTGCACGCCGATTCCCTGCAGGCCATTTTCCTCGAACGTATTTCGCGTAACAGTGGGCGTACCCTCGCCATACACGGTCATGCCCCGTCCACGGTTACGACGGATCTGATTTTCCGTAAACGACGGTGACGCCGCCCCGAACACATGGACGCCGTGCGCCAGATTCCCCTCAATGGCGCTGGTGGTCACTTCACCGCTGCTGTCATCCTTGAAGAGTAGACCTCCTTCGCGGTTGGCGGTGAAACTCGACGCATGTACCTGCACCGTGCTGGTGTCGGTGACATACAGCCCGAAGGCATTGTCGGTAAAGGTCGCGCGGTCAATCTCGGCCTCACCGCCGCCTTTGACCCATAGCCCACTACCGTATTCGGCAGCGTCACTGTCGCGAACCGCGCCGCTGAGCAGCACGCTCTGCAGGGTGAGGGTGCCGCCGTCCTGAAGGAGGGTTCTGGCGGGTGTGCCACCAATATGCGTGACCCCCAGCGCCATCAGGGTCACGTCGGCCTGCTGCAGAATGACTGTGTCTTCAGGCGCGCTGCTGAACAGGACAGAGGCCTTTGCACCGGCGCCCGTCACAGTCACTGACCGGTTCAGCAGCAACGGCGCTTCAAGGCGATACGCGCCCCGGGCCAGCTCCACCGTGCCGCCCCGCTGCATCGCGTTGACAACCACGGCGGTGTCCTCTGCACTGATCAGTGGCAGGGTAAGGGTGCCGTTCACCCAGCCGCGTGTTCCTGTCGACGTCTGAACACGGAGCCACTCCCCTTGGACTTCATACACCTCGACAGAAGCTCCGCGGTTGAGGGTGGCCAGCACTGCAGCGGTGTTGTTTCCTTCCGCACGGAGGTTGAGTGTGGTGGTATTCACCACTTCCGTACGGAGCACCTGATCGGCCGCTTCGGCCGGCATTGCCGGCGCAGACGAAAGGGCTGCTGGGTCGGCGACCATGGCCGGCTCTGCGGCGCTGGTAACAGTTGCCGGACCTGTTGTACTCCTGAAGCCTGACGCGGTGCGGGACAGGACGGCGGCCGTCCCACCAACGAGCAGCAACCCGGTCAGGACGCCCCACACCAGACCTGGGGGAATCGTTTTGCGTGGGGTTTGGGCAGGCAGACTCCGCCCGGTGGGAGGTGCATGGGGCCTGGTCTCGACCGGTGGCTCGGGCTGCACCGGAACCGTATCCTCCTCTGCAACTTGAGCACTTTGAACTTGACGGTCGAGATGCTCCAGTACCTCGCTGGCACTGACAGCCCGGGAGGACGCTTCCAGCACAAGGGCTTCCTGGAGCGCTTGAGCAACTGGTCCAGGCACATGGGCCGGCAACACCGGTAGGGGCACACCCTGCTGCCGGGCACTGGCGGGGGGAAGGGTCATTCCAGTGGCCACTTCGAGGAGGGTGGCACCAAGGGCATAGATATCCGTCTGGGGCGTTAGCTGTCCACCCGCCAGCCGTTCAGGCGCGGCGTAACGTGGATCAGAGGCAACAGCCTGGCGGCCTTCTTGTAGGGCGATGGTGACCAGGCCAAAATGCCCCAGCACTGGCTCACCCTGCGCGTCAAGCCAGACCGTGTCAGGTGAAATCCGGGCGTGAAGCAGCGCCTGGCTGTGCGCAGCCGCCAGCGCTTCAAACAGGGTTCGCGTGATGGGGCCAACAGCCTCCGGCCGAAGTGGGACGCCCAGTGTGCTGCGTAGGGTGGTCTGAAGCCGATCTTCAAACACGACCGCGGGGCCATGCGGTTCGTTTATCAGATCCAAAACGCGAACCACATGCCGGTGCTGAACTTGCGCCAGCAACCGTGCGTTTCGGATAAATGCCTGTTTGAGCCGCTGCCCAGAGGGCGCGTCGGCGTTCGGGATCACGAAGGTGGAGATCAGCGCCGGCTGCCCCCAATCCGTCTGCGCCCGGTACAGCACTTCGTGTGGACCCTGCCAGACGACCTCTCGAATGGTGTACTTGTCAGCCAGACGTGTGCCTTCGGGATAAATCTCAGTCATGGGGTTCCTCACGGCCCGCTTGCAGGGTTAGCTGGCGGCGTTCAACGGCCGCGTGAATCTCAACATGGTCCAGCCGACGTGCGAACTGCACCGCTTTCGGACTTGCGGCTGGATGCTCAATCACGGCGATCAGCACATGGAGGTCCTTGGCAGCGCGCCGGCTGGCCTGCTGGCGGCTCCAAGCCCGCCAGCGATCAAGAAGGGGCGCGCTGCTGATCCTGGGCGGCAAGCGCTTGGTCCAACTGTGCACGCGCAGGAACCGTTCATACTGGCCATCAAACGCCAGGGCTTCCAGAACCGTGTGATCGGCCAGGCTATGATGGGCAAGCTCCAGCCTCATCTTCGGTTGGTGAACCATGCGGTGCATGACGGCAGGTGTACACATGGGATTGCGCAGAATTCCCTTCAACACTTCCTCTTGAGGATCCTGCGCGAGTGCCAGCAGGGTTGGCAGTGGCGTGGCAGGGTGCCGGGCGACGATCTGCCGGACCCGCCAGAACCGGTGAACCGCGAGCATGCCAAGGGCATCCGGCGTCACCGCCGGATGCTGGGCCACCTCAGTGAGTACGGTCTCACCTTCGTCAATGTTCCGGGCAATCATCAGCAACACGTCCAGGTGAAGGTCCAGGCGCCTCACAAGACGGAGGCGGACATCTTCGCTTCGGTCGGCGGCCAGCAGCTGCTGAACAGAAACCGCCAACTCCGCCTCTCGGGATACGACGGCCAAGCGGATCTTCTCGTTGTCATCAGCGGCGAGGCCGAGCAGGGTTTCTGTGCTTGAGTGCGCGTGAATGGCCACAGCCCTGCGAACTTTCACGGCGTCACTCTGACTCAGGGCCTGCAGGCTGTCTGGCGACGCATCGGGCTGCTCGGCCTCGTGCAGCTCCAACTCATGGAGTTTGCGCTGCACCCGGCCGGCGTACCGGGGGTGCCTACGGATATCTGGGCGCAACGGCTGTTCCGGCAGGCGGCGCTCCAGCGCGCCCCCTGGCGCGCTGACATTAAGCACGACGCCCAGGCGTACGTCCAGCAGCGCGTCGTCACTGAGTTCCTCCAGAACAGGGGCCGGTGCACTCAGATTGCGGCTGAGGGCCTGCCGGACACGGGCGTCATACCGCGGCAAGAACGCCAGTTGATCTGCAGGTGTGTCTGGATTTAATGCACTTGCCACCCGCCGGACCTCAAGCTCAGGGTCAGCTGTCAAAGTCTTGAGAAGCTCTGTAGGAAGATGCGGATTCCAGGCTGTTTGGGCGCGGACGCGGGGATGACGGTCATGGGCCAGCGTGACCAGGAGACTCGGTGGTGGGGCCGGCGTGAGACCCAGGGCCAACTTGACGTTCCGCCGGCGGGTGGCGAGCGCAGCTTGAACCTGGGCCTCATTCAACGCACCCGAACGCGTCCTCGCCACCAGACGCACCCGCTCGTTTGCATCCTGCGCGAGAACCTGAAGGGTGTCGGGGCTGGTCAGAGCGTGAGCCGCGACAGCTTCCCGAGTACCAAACTTCGTGTCGCAAGACAAGCGGTCGAGTGCTTCTGGCGGTGTACTGGGGTTGCGGGCCACAGCAGCGCGCACAGTTGGCTCGCCATCCTGAGCGAGCACGACTAAAACTGGTCCTGGGGTGTGCGGGTGGGCCGCGACACATTCACGGACCGTGACATGCTCAGGATCACCGGCCAGCCGTTCGAGCGCCTCGGGCGTGGCATTAGGATTTTCTGCGGACGCCGCCCTGACCCACCAGTCTTCATCTCTGGTCAGCCGGTCAAGGCTGTCTCCAGGCAGATGAGGATTGCGGGCCACAGCGGCCCGCTCCTCCCATGTCCCGTGTTCGGCGTAGCCCGTCAGCAGCTTCGAGGCGAGTGCGAGATGCTCCAGTTGACGCAGAATGGTTTCTCTGGCCTGCCCATCTGGTTGCTGACCGTCAAGCCACTGTAACAACGCCAGCGGGAAAAACGGATGCCGAGCGGCAAGGCTCTGAAGGCGGCGGTTCCCCTGAATCAGCGCAATGTCTTCGGCACTGAGGAAAGGCCCTGTGGTGCGGTCGAGCAGCGTGGCGCGCAGGCGCGCCACAGGGTCCTGTTCCTCACCGGACGGCGCCGGTGCGGCGTGCGCCCCTGACACGCCACTTTGGCGCAGTCGCTGGGCGGCGTGGCGCAGAGGCCACGGCACGCGTCGCCCTTCGCACAGGAATGTCAGCAGTGCAGGGCGATGCCGGGCCTGCTCCAGCAGCCACGGCGTTCTGCGTTTCGGTTGGAACAGTAAGACTTGCTGAGCGTACCCAGCCAGCACAAGCTCAACGAGGGTATCGTCCGTGGTCTGGTCATGCCGAGCGGCAATCCGCGCCGCCCACGGGCCAAGGCGCGCCAGGAGGTTGAGCTGGAGGGGATCCAGGAGGCCCGGCACCGAATCCGCGAGGTCCAGCGCTGCCCGGTGAGCCGCGGGAAAGCGGGGATTGGCGCGTGCCAGGCGCCGCACCTCGCGGTCCTTTTCCGTGGCCAGCCAGAGGAGCCGCTCAGGAGACGTTTCAGGCTGCTGAGCTTCAAGAAGGAGGCCCGCGCGGTTCATGGGGAGGGCACGCTTTTCTGCGCGTATTCAACTACAATCTCGACGCGCTCGTTTCGTGGCTCAAACTTCCGACCTGCGTAGGGCGTCTGCCCACCGCGAGCCGCCACTGCGAGCCGATTTGGCGGCACACCGCCAAGTCGGTAGAACGCCTGCGCTACGGCACTCGCACGCGCCGCGGACAGATCCCAACGTTCAGGATCGTTCGGTTTTGACGTTTGTGTATGCCCTTCAATACGCACGCGTTTCCAGTGCTTACCCTGCGCCCTGAGCACGCGCGCGAAACTGATCAGCGTTGCCTGACCGGCCGGGGACAATGTCGCCGTGTCGCCAACGAACATCCCTTGAGACCGGTATACCCAGCGTTGCGCGCCTGGTGGGTCGTTGCGCTGCGCAGGAGACAGCAGGACTGGCCGGACGGTCAGGGGCGCCTGTTTCACGGCCCGAACAACGCTTTCCTGCGCATTCCGGTACCGCACCTGCTCCCAGCCGGCCTGACCGACGGCCAGAATGCCGCCCACGAAAAAAATAAGAACAAACACGAGGTTAAGCGCCAAATCGCTGAACGCAATGTAAGGATTGGCCTCTGCCTGGAGGCGTGAGCGGGTCATGGTTCACCGCTCGCCAAACGCCCAAGCCGCCGCAGCTCAGTCACCACTGACTCCAGCCGGGTCGAGCTTCCTTTGGGTCAATGCCTTGGTGAGCTGCTCAAAATTCCGGTCCAGCCGGGCAGCGTAGTTGCTCTGCTCAGTCTGAAACACCTCGCCCGCCTGCTCGAACTTCCCACTGGCTCGCCCAAGCGCGTCGCCGACCGTGCCGACCCGTTCAAGTAGGGTGCTGGTCTGTGAGGTCACCGTGTCCTGCAGGCGGCTGATGCTGGTGGCCTGTGCTGTCAGGTGGGCTTCCATCTCTCGGCTGCTGGCCCGCAGGGAGGTTGCGGCACTTTCCTGCGCCTGAACGAGGTCACTGACCCCCTGGTTTAAGCCCGCAGTCAGTTGCTGGACGGACTCGTCCATACTGCCGAACACCTTCTCAATCTGCGTACTGGTGCTCGACAGCTGCTCAAGGCTTTGCCCCAGGGTTGTGCCGGCCTGACCGAGCACCGTCTCCAGCTGACCCGCCACCTCCTGTAGGCGCTTATGAATGTCCTGAAAACTGTTGCCTGCATCCCGCAGGTACCGTCCCATGCGTTCCATTTGTGACGTGATGGTTCTGGGAAATGTGGCCGGCACAAGTTCGGCGTGCACAAAGGACGACAGTTCGTCCTGAAACGCTTCTTGCTTGCGGGCCGCCAGCGCGTAGGCAATGCCGGCCAGCAGGCTCAGCAGAATGCCCCACAGGCTTGCCCCGAACGCACCTTGCATCACGCCCATGGTGTCCGCAAGTGCGCCGGCCAGTTGCCCAGGTTCAGTGGCTTTTGCTGCGTTGCGGATAGGTTTAACGAGGGTGCCAAGCGAGCCCGCCAGCCCCATCACGGTACCCAGGAGCCCGGTCAACATCAAGAGGTTCGGCACGTTGCGGACACTGGCCAGTTCGCCTTCACTGGCGGCCGTCACGGCCACAGTGGCGGCCTGCAGGTCAGGTGTGGCCAGGGTGCGGGAGCGCGCCACGGCCACAACGGCCTGCCTCACAGCGCTGGACGCCGGGAAGTCACGCACGGTTCCCAGCGCGTCTTCTGCAACCTCATCCGACTCAGGTGGATCGTCCGTGTCGAGCGCCGCGCTGATGGCCTGCCGGACCAGCCGCAACCGCTGCCGCTCGCGGCGTTGTGTGGCGGCTGCCCGGGCCAGGGCCAGCACGAAATACACCAACAGGGGCAGCATGACCAGGACGACAGTCAACCAGCCTTCGGGCCGAAGGCGAATCATGGAAATCAGAAGTTCGTTCATCGTCAACCAAGCGGGCTGTAGGGCATGCCGAAGGGATGGTTCGTGCCGTCGGGGTGATAGCTGCACAGCAAGCCATTTTTGATGACTTCATCAAAGGTCTCGCCCACCGGACCGCCGCACTCTTTGCAGTAATACCCATCCCGAGGTGCACTGCGGCCCCGGGGAAGGCGCTCGCCTTTTTCCTTGTACAGCCCAGACACAAGATTCTCGTCCGGCGGGAAGGTCTCCAGCAGGGCCTGCCTGAGCTCGTCATCCGCCGTCAGGTGCCGCATCAGGGTGGCCTGGGCCGCCATGTCGTTCCAATCTTGAACGGCGCGCGCCGCGCCTGTCTTCATCTCGTTGTGCAGCCATTCTACGTAGGCCCGGCGTCCCTCCTGCGGGGTGGCGTACCGGTTCACAAGGGCTTTTGTTCGCGCGGCCATCTCGCTTTTGAGGTAGGTGGCGGCGTTGGTCAAGCTCTTGCCGGGTCGGGAGCTATCGTGGGTTTCAAACGCGAGTTTCCGCGCAGCTTTGCCAAATTTACCCGGCAGTTTTCGCACACGCTTTTCAGCTTCGTTCGGCTCGCCAGGCTGTTGCGGCCAATCCATCACGAGGTGGCCACCGCTCAGTCGGGTGACGCCGTGAAGGGCCGAGAGCACCATGAGGTGCTCGGCATCCTCCAGTTTGCGGATTTCCGCGTCATTGATGGGCGTCCAGTCAATGTCGCTCCTCTTGCGGGTGAAGTAGGTATTGAAGCGCTTGGGTTGGCTGTAGGACAGGTCACGCACGTCGTTTGCCCCGCGCAAGGCAAACCGGTACCACTCCTCAAGCATGACCACCCGGTACGGATCGATGCCGGTCACCGTTTTCGCCTCAGGGGACTTGTTCACCCAGGGCTGGATGGCCTGCTTGAACTCGTCGGTCATGTTCATCCCAACAAGGAGCTTGCGGCGCGGCAGCGGACTCATGGGATCCGTCTGTCCGAGAGGCTCATTCAGCTGCAAGAACAACTCCGCGTGAGACGCAGCGTGCATGGCCTGACTCTTCGGGTCGAAGCTGGGGCTGCGCTGGTCATACAGACGGCGGACGACGTCCTTGCCACTGCTGCGCAGCGTGGCTTCAAACGGCTCCACAGCCATCTGCTCCAGCGCGTTCAGCTGTGCACGCTCAAAATTGTCCTGCCCAATGGCCCACGGACCAAGCAACCAGTCCGGGTCATTAACACCTGGCATGACGCCCCGGTTGAGCGCCTCCCACGAACGAATCAGTCGCGCCGCATGCGCTTCTTTCTGCCGGTCGTTGATGGCCAGTTCCTCTTCCTTATCGACCGTGCCGTTCGGGGAAGGCTCAAACAGCGACAGTCCGTTCACGGCGGCCGTATCGTTCTCCAGTTTGGCGCGTGCGGCGCGCCAATGATCTGCCTGGTTGGTCAGGCGCTTGCGCAGACTCATCAGCCGCCGGGCAATTTTCTGGGTGTCCTCTTCGATGATGCTCAGCGTGCCCGCTTCAGCGCGTTGCCCGGACCCCCGGTCCTGCAGGGCTTCCCGAATTTTGTTGTTGATTCTTGACTTCACCTCGTCATCCAGCGCTCGGCTCAAGGCCGGCAACTGCTGTTGATTGGCCTTGCCCTTGAGGAAAAAGAGGCCCAGCAGGGTGTTGGTCCGGATGGCTTCCATCTGATCCAGGACACCGTTGGCGCCGCCGGACTTGCCTTCGCCCGGCTCCCAGCCACGCAGTTCGCCCAGGCGCGGCTGCACGGCCTGCATCACTTCCATCAGCGCGTTCGGCCCCTGGTCGTAGTCCAGCAGCCGCCGGCTGACCAGTCCCCGCACATTCTCCAGGATGCTCTCGGCCGCGCGGCGCCGGTTGTCGTGCACGGTGCTGTGCACCAGTCCGCGCAGGCCTTCTCCCGTTTCTTTGTTGAAAGCTGAGCGCAGTTCCTCAACGGCTTTGCGCGCCGCCTGGGGGTTCCCAGACCGCGCCGCACGCATGACCTCGTTCTTCTTCGCGTCCAGACTCGCGCGAATGGTGGCCCCTGAGCTGTCAAGCAGCAATGACTCCGTGAGTGCAGGGACTGTCAGTCCCAACGCATCAAGATCTTCATCCAGCCGACCTTCGTACTTCCGGTCCTTCCACCGGTCCACAGCGTGCACGAGCGTCCGGTACTTCAGCGCTTCCAGAATGCGCCGCATCGGATATTCAATGGTCGACAGCCCGAACGTAGAAAACGCAAATGCCCGGCCCTGCTGCACACTAACTGGACCGGCATTCACCATGTACGCCATTGGATCGGTTTCTGGCACAAAGACGTTCAGGAACATCCGGTCCGCAATGGCATTCGAGAGGCGCGCGAGATCTGTGCTTTCGGTGCTGTTTGGACGAAGCAGGTAGACGAGGTCAAACGGCATCGCATCGTGCGGCAGGATGCTGGCGCCGTCGGGTTTGTCCGGGTACTTGATCGTGACGTACCGTTCCTTGTCGTTGTGCAGATGGTACTGGTTCATTTCCGCCAGGGCGTGATAGGCGTTTGTCTTCCAGATCTCGGCGTCTGGTTTCTGCGCGATGCCCAGGCCCGGATGGGGCAACGTGAACATGCCAAGCGTCTTTTCTTCCTCTTCCAGGATGGTCCGCAGCAGAATGCCAACGTCGTTCGCGGTTCCGCTGCAGGTACCGCCGCAGAGTGTGCCAACGACGATCACGCGCACGCCCGTCTGACCACTGGCTTCGTTCACAGCGAACTGCACGTTCATCTCGAGACCGGCGTTGTTGGTGTTCAGCGCCGTCTTCGCCTGGGCGTCGGTCAGATTGCGCAGGCGTGCCAGGCGCTGGTTGATGGCGTTTTTGATCTCGTTGTAATTCGGTGGGTAGAGCAGGGCCAGGCGGCCCACCATGCGAATGTGCCCGGCGCCGGAGTCGATGCTCTGTGCTGGCAGTTGCGCCAACGTGTCCAAGTCAGCCCATTTCTCC
The DNA here is from genome assembly GCF_003028415.1 of Deinococcus arcticus. NCBI lineage: Bacteria > Thermotogati > Deinococcota > Deinococci > Deinococcales > Deinococcaceae > Deinococcus > Deinococcus arcticus. Next base: position 202,749 of record NZ_PYSV01000005.1, on the reverse strand, counting down.
AGCGCGATGCTGGACTCATAGTTTTCAGGGTTCCGCAGCATGTCACGCCAAGCTGTGGCCGGCACACTCAGGGTTTTAAAATCGTCTGTGCCGTTGAACCGGTTCTGGTGCGCCACATCAGTTTCGATGGCTAGGAACTGCACCCAGGGTGCGCGGCTCAGGCCACCGACCTCCCAGTCAATTCGCTCGGCCAGCGCTTCCAGAATTTCTGTGCCGGTGCTGCCAAGGCCAATGACCAGCGTCTTGAAAACCCGCATGTTGTCCGCCATTTACTTTTCCGCCCCCATCTTCGAGAAAAGCGCCGATAGGATCAAGGAGAGCAGCAGAAACGTTACACTCACCGTCACCATGTAAATCAAATCCGCAGGCATGAAGAGGTAGTACGTGCCGGCCGCGAGCGCAGTGAGCACCAGAAGCAGGGCCAAAAGCATGCCTTGTTTCGCTGAATTCACCGGTGTGCGGGCGCCGCCCCCGAACAGCACGTGAGCAAAGCCGACTGCAGCGGCATACCAGACGACGAGTGTGACTGCCAGTGTGACCCAGAAGTTCACTTGGGTGTACATCGGAACGACCTGACCGAAAATACTGTTGAAATCCATTTACGCGTCTCCCTGAGAGAACGAAACATTGACGGTCTTGTTGATGGTCCGGGGAACGCCGCCGGCGCCACTGACTTCGCCAGAAAATTCCAGTGGCATGTCAGGTTCATCCAGCCGTAGGGGCAGTGTGGCGGAGTCGGACGCCACGACCCGGCCACTCACGCTGTTGAGCTTGACATCGTCATGAACGCCACGAACTTTAAGGGCTTTACCGTCCCAGGAGATATCGGCAATGCGCGCGGATGGAAAGCCCTGAACCGGAACCACGGCAATGTCGTCCTCACCTGAGTACCCTGGACCGGCCAGAACGCAGAATGGTTTGCCTTTGGGCAGGTCGCGCAGCGCAAACGTCGTTTCAGCAATGCGCACTGAGCCGCGTCCACCGCCCCCTGAGGCAAAGAGTTTCCAAGCCGCGAAGCCTGCGCCTCCAAGCACGAGCAGAGCAAGCAACGGAACGACGCTGGCGCCTTTCTGGCCTGAGGGCTTTGCGGCGGCTTTGTCTTGGAGCTGCACGCTTCGCGTGCTCGCTGTCAGTTGCGCACTGGTAAAGGTTTTGGGAACGAACACGACAGCTTGCATTTGCCCCTGCACGTCGCCATTGGGACTGGTAACCACGTAAGGCAGATTGAGAGTGGCGCCGTCCTGCGTACCGTCCACTCTGGTCCAGCGGTCAAGGAGCCCCTGATAGGCTGGCGCATTGGTGCCGAGCAGCTTTGAGCCGCCAGCACCTACACTTGCCGCTGTGTTGGTCAGCAGAATAAGCACGGTACCTGCATCGTTGGCAAACACCTGAGTCAGCTCCACCGCTGCCTGCTCGGTGTCATGTCCACCTGCACTCCCGACCGCCGGAGTGGTCGGCCAGAGGTTGGTCACGCGGGCTTTATCCGCCGCAAGGTCGTTGCCGAGTTTCAGCGTCAGGGCGGTAGGGTTCCGGTATTCCCAGGTCGTCATTTCCCAGGCCCGCGCGGTCACCTGATCGCCAGTTACAGCCATGCGCTGAACGAACTGGGTTGCCACCTCCCGTGCGGCCTGCGCCCCAAGTGGATCGGCTTTGTAATGTCCTGTGCTGAAAGCGAACACCCAATGGGCCTGCTGGCGTTCCAGATCCCCGCCGGACGCGGTGACTGCCTCCTGAACAGTGCCTACAAGGCGGTCAACACCCGCAGTGAGACTGCTGCGGTCCAGCTCCGTTTTCCCCTTGGTGGCCTGCGCAGACGCGGCACTGAGCAGAGAGAAAGTGAGAATAAGGCTTAGTCTGAAGATCAAGTGCGGTTCCTCCGAGGATCTCTGGTCAGGCGCAGCCCGAATGAGAGAATGAGCAAGATGCGTGGTTCGTGGGCGGGGTGACCAGCACATGCAAGCCCTGTGCTAAATACGGGCCCGAGGCGCGAAAAGCTCCCAAAAAACCTAAAGGCTATACTCACTCAACTCACCTTTCAAAGGTCTGACAGTTTCGTCACAACACTGCAGTCTGTTCAGATACTGCATGTTCTGCTGGTCTCAGAACTTTTGGGCTTTCCTGCGAGCCAAGCTAGAGATGTTACTCACATGCTCTTCCATCGCCATCCCGATCGAGAGCCGCACGGTAGCCCGGAGAACCCCGGAACAAGGGCGCTTTGCCAGCAGCCCGCGCCGCACCGCAGTTGGCGAAATAAAGCGCTGACCGCGAGGCGGACGGCACGCTGTTAAGGCGCGGGCCGCTTGGCATCATCCGCAAGTAAGTCTGAGCAACATAACCGTAGAAACGCCCGTATGTCACCTTGCACCATCCGCCAGTACAGAACTGAACAGTCAATGCTGCATTGGCTGGAAGTACAGCAATTACGCGTGACACAGACCCCAGGTACTGCCGGAGATTGACTTTCGATGTTGTAACTGCCTGCGCCGCAGTCGCTGCTCCACTCACCGCCAGAATGCCCCATAGCAAAGCGCTAAAACCCCAATTCTTGAAATTCATACAACATCAGACTGTCATACTTTTTACGATTTTCTCAGGCCACTCTTAGGCCCACTGACAGGGAGCTGCCTATACAGCTGTCAAAGGCTCAAGGAGGGCTGACTGACAGGAAAAGGAAAAGCAGGGCACTCAGAGACATCCGTGCACCTTTTGCCAGAGCCCATCGTCATATGCTTTAAGGCACCGCTAGCCCTGGGCCTTCGCCTGATCCCGTCATTCATGTTCTAACCTCCACCTGAAGTCTCACGCACGGCCGCGTCAACCTGTGACGTGCCGCAGCGCAAGTGCCGACACAGGCCGGGTAGATTTGTACGTTGAGCCCTCTTCTGCGACAGGAAATCTCCCTACCAACCACCATGGTCACGTGCGCAACCCACATCGCGCTGCTGAATGTTGAGCAACAAGGACACCACTAATTTCAGCCCACTTGTTAGTTCAAGTCCCCTACAACTCTCGGCGCAACTGGTCTGGCAGATCGCCGTAACAACGCACAGGTAGTGCTGCTCCCCACGATCAGGAGGTTAAGTACGACCTCTGCAACCGGCGGTTGGTCTACGGCAAGAGCGCTGGTCCAACCACCTTACAATCACTGTATGGCCCCGCAAGACGACGCTTTCCACATCACGCGCGTGCGGTTGGGCCTCGCCACCAATTCCAGCTCCTCCCATTCGCTGGTGCTGCTACAGGCGCCTGAGACCGAGGATGAACCGCAGCGTGGACAGTACGGACGCACGGAGTTCACGCTCATTACCCAGGAGGCCCGGCGACACTTCCTCGCCGCCCAACTCATGTCAAGCGTCATGTCGCTGTACGACTTTCCCTGGACAGACCTGGAACAACTCCGGACGGAACGCTTCGCGCCCTCCAACTCACCAGAGGCGCAGAACACCCTCCGGCACGTGTGGCGCCAGTGGGAAAACGTCGCTGCGGCGATCCGCGAACTGTGTGGCCTCCCAGCGGACACGGACCTGCTGGAGCACACCGTCGACCACCAGAGTGCCCACCACTTCCCACGCGCCGCCAGTGGCTGGGGGCCAGATCCCGAGGCGTTCGCGCGGTACCGCGATCTGCTTCTCACCCAGGACGTGGCAGTGTTCGGGGCCGATGATGGCAGTGAGCACTCCCGCTGGGACGAGGACCGTCACCTGACGCTGGGCAGCACCGATCAGACCCTCATGGAGCCCCTGCGGGGCGAGGACTGATGAAGGTCCGGTCGGAGAGTGGTCACGTCACAGTGTTTGATCCGCTGACCGGCCACCGCGTCTCTTTCGGACCAGTGCCTGATCGCCTGCGGGCGCCAGAGCTGCTGGACGTCAAGCTCACAGACCGCTGCTCCTTGGGCTGCACCTTCTGCTACCAGGACTCCCGCCCGGACCGGGCCCACGCCCAGCTGGACAATGTGGCGTTCGTGGCGCACCAGGCCGGACAGGCGGGCGTCTTCGAAGTGGCGCTCGGGGGCGGCGAGGTCAGCGAGTACCCTCACTTCCTGGAAACTTTGCGGCTGTTCCGTCAGGCCGGCGTCGTTCCCAATTTCACCACACGCAGGCCCGCCTGGGTGGCGGAACGCTGGGCCAGCCTGCGTGACCTGGCGGGCGGTTTCGCGGTGTCTGTGGCGACCGCCCATGAAGTGGAGGAGGTCGGCCGGTTGTTTCCCCTCCACGCGCGGCGGGACGGGTAAGTAAATCTGCATCTCGTGATGGGGACGTTATCCCGCCCCGTCACCCTTGATCTGATCCGCCGGGCGGGGCATCACCGTCTGCGCGTTACCCTGCTGGGCTGCAAGGCAGTCGGGCGGGGCGTGTATGCCACGCCCCGACCCTACGACTGGTGGCTGGAGGATCTGCCCCAGTACGTGCGGCACACCGCGGTCAGCATTGACACCGCACTCGCCGCGCAGCACGAAGCGGAGCTCGCCTGCCTTCTGCAGCCTGGGAGCTACCACGTGGAGGAAGGCCGCTTCAGCGCGTATGTGGACGCTGTCCAGATGACCCTCGCGCCGTCGACTTACCACAGTGGCCCGGTCTTTCCCTTCGACGCGGCCTGGTTGACCGCGTTCGCCGCTCCAGGCTTCGTCCGGAGCGGGGCATGAACGACCGGATGTTCGAGATCATCGCCCGGGTGCGCGGCCCACGCGGCGCGCGTCTTGCGAGGCGGCTCCTGGAGGGCGGCGCGTCCCTGCGCGCAGTGAACCGGATAGTGATGGACGACGTGAGGTGGAGCCTGGACGCCAATGAGGACGCGTTCCTGGTGGATGAAGCCGCGCGCCTGTTGAACGTTCCGCTCCCAAGCTGGTCAGCGGATGAACGCCTGAGTCTGCTGGCCGTCTATATCCGGGAGGGCCACCGCGCCTTTGGGCAGTGCCTGGAGGCCATCGGCGCACTGCCGCCCAGCATCGTGCGGCGTGCCCTGACCTGGTGGGCGGCCGATGAGTGGGCCACCTTTGAAGCGGCGCGGCGCACGATGCCGGCGGCCCTGGCCTTGATGGCGCAGCCCCGCCGGTCGACCATTGAAGCCCTGATGGACCTGGAGGAGCACAACCTGCTGAGCACCATTCGGGAACTCCTGGCCGCTGAAGCCTGAACGGCTGCTGCAGGAAGCCTCGCAGGAGGGCGTGACGCTTTCACCGCAGGCCAGATTCATCGCGTGACCACTGGAGCTGCCGATCAAGGCCACACCCTCTTCTGAACCTTCCGCTGGCTGCGGTGCAGCGCCGCGTTACTCAACCTCTTTGATACCAGGCCCCGCCAGGGAGTCGTGACGGTACGTTTTCCCGGACGCCGCTTCGACGGTCAGGACGTAACCGGTCTTGTCGGCATTGGGGACGATTTCCGACTGGGCAACATTCTCGGCACCCGGCAGGGCCGTCTGGCCCAGCACGCCGTCGGCACAGCTGCTGGTTTCGGGAAGAAACGCATAGTCCTTCCCGCCGGACTCGACTTTTTTGACCTCAATGCCCACCATGCACTGACGGATATACGCCTGCGCGGCCGTGTTGACCGCCCGGGCGCGCGCTTCATTGAGTTGTCCGGCCGCTTCACCGATGCGTTCCGGCGCGCAGGAGGCAAGCGACAGGAGCAGGACACCGGACAGCGCAGCGTGAAGACGGTTCATGCGGTCACCATACGGCCTGAGGCGAGGCCATGACTCACCAGATGACCGCAGCGGCGCCCTCTATCGTCCCTTGCAACGACTGTGTCACCGGCAATCCAGCCGATCAACGCCAGGTTGGAGACAGAAAGCGGCCCAGGCTCAGGAGGCTGGACGTCCCCAAGGCCGCATCCGACGCTTCGAAGCAGGGAACAGCGCCCACGTCCCTGCTTGCGGTTTGGCTTCGCCTGGACGGTGGTTTCCTGCCGCCTAAGCCCCTTACCACTGCGCCGCCTCGCCCGAGGCCTCCCTCCCGCGCTCAAGAGGCGCGTCGATCAACCCAGGCCGCCTGGCCGAGTGCGCCATATGGCGCGCGCTAAACGCGTCTTTTCTGGTATTTAGCGTTCAGCTGTGCCCGCTGAAAGGCGTTCATGCCATCTGCTTTCGTGACGGCGGGCGGCATCGCCTGTGTGCGGTCGCGAAGCTCATCCATGGTGCGTTTGACTTTTCGCCAGGTATCACCCATCAGGGCGTCATTCCAGACGTCGCCCTCCCGCAGCTCATGGGCGGGCGTGATGTAGTGCCGGTAATGCCGCACCCGATACGGAAAGTCAGCGGCGGTGAGCGTTATCCACCCACGTTCATGGGCGACGGCGAGCAGCACCTCCAGGCGCCACTCCCGAATCGCCCCGAGATGTTGAGGCGCCTCACTCGACGCCCGCGCCTGCTGGGGATACGCCTGCAGGCAGGCCACCAGCACGTGTTCCAGCATCGTGCTCAGGGCGATTGACCCCATGCGCCAGGTGCCCGCGTGGTGCAGCACCGCCTCCGCCCACCGGTCTTGCAACAGCTGGCCCTCGGCGTCGGTCAGGAACACGTGCCCAAAGTCAGGTGTGTCCAGGACGTCTGGGGTGAGGGGCGCGGCCTGAATCACCAGAGGCTGCACCCTGAACCCGGCCACTGGGTCATGGTGGACTGTCCAGCCGTACGGCGAGAGGATGTCGCTGATCAGACGCTGCAAGGCCGCGCGCGTGTCCCTGGCCGCTTCAGCCTGGATCACCGCTTCCAACAACCGTTCACTCTGCCCGCGGTGTTGAGCTTCCTCAATGACACGGGTGACGTAATCGATTCTGGATTCGGTCTTGAGCAGGGCAGAGGCGTGACCCAGGTCCCTGAACAACGCTTCCAGGTCTCTAGCGGTTCGGTACCCGCTGGGGCCATCAACCAGGACGTGCACCAGCTGCCGAACCGCGGTGTGCCGGAGCACGGGAAACGTCATGGCCGCATCATAGACCGCGCTCACACGGCACTGAAGGTCGTTGGCACTGGTCCATCCTGGCGATGCCCACCCGTGCCCCGTCATGCCTGTCCACGCCCACCTGCACCCTGACCACCCGACCCCCGCTCCACCGCAGCGCAAGCAAAACCCCCGCCGGAGCGGGGGATGGGGGGGTTGGCTGCGCAGCCCGGCGGTGACCGCGAAGAGGGTTCCACTCTTCTGTGCCCATGGGCACACCATTGATCCGGGATTTGATCGAGTCCTGCGTCCTGCGCCCTGAACCCTGCGGTGCCTGAAGCCTGAGCCCTGATCCCTGACCTCTGAGCCGTGAGCCCTGCGGGGTATGGGAGGTTTTCGAGACCTCATCCGAGAAGGATGTTTTCGCCGGGCAGGCAAAAGAGGAACGCGCTTGAACGGCATTCACGCAGACAACCCCAGAAAGTTTAAACCGAAGCCGGCACGCGGATGGTCGTCGTGGCGTTGGTCTCGTCCAGGACGCGGTCCACTTCAGCAGCGAAGGTTTCCGCCGCTTCACGCATGGCTGTCATCTCGCTCAACAGGTTCAGGGGATCGTCCATCACCGGCGCGTTCGCCTCCCGGTACAGCCGCTCCATCTCCTGCGTGTTGCTGTCGCTGGGGCCGCCTTTGTCCTTGCCCTGATCCTTGGAGAGAAAGGCCGCCACGCGCGCTTCACTGTCCCGCGTGATCTGCGCGCGCAGGGTAGCTTCCTCATTCACGGCCTGCGTGTACTGCGCGCTCAGCACTGCCACCAGCGCGTCCAGGGTCGGCGCGTGGTCCACCAGGCCATCCCGGCCCCGGCGGACTTCCAGGCTGCGCCTGCGCTCCACCACCGCTGCGACGGTCATGCGTTCATTCCCAACCGTCACCAGCGTGGTGGCGTTGCTCTGCACCAGCGCCGCCTTGATGGCTTCGCGGCGGGTAATGAGGGCCCGGATGGCCTGGTATGCGCCGCGCGCCTGCGTTTCAAACTGCTCTTTGCTCAGGCCGGCCACCAGGGGTTCGTTGTGACGCCGGACGCGGATGGCGTTCAGGCTGCCGATACGCGCGCTGATGCGGCTGTCCAGCAGCTTGAGCTCCTTGAGGGCGTGGGTAATGGTGATGGTTTGCAGTAGACCAGTGCGGGCGTCCAGGGCCGCAGCCTTGGAGCGGGTGGTTTTGCGCGTCATAAGCACCTCTGGGCAGAAGCGTGGAGCCGTATGGCCGTCAGGAGCGCCACTGTAGCGGCTGCCTGACGGGCTGACATTGCGCCAAATGGCCGAGCGTGGCCAGCGAAGTACGGGCTGCTCCAGACTGCCTGGTCCCGCCCCAGGGTGAATCCTTCAGCAAAGCGCCGCGCCGCGACAGCCGCTGCCACCGCCGCGCGCCCCTGCGCCGCGTCAGCCACTGTCAGGGCGCGCCCCGACAGTAAGCCTCACATCGCCGGGCCCCCCGAGACCGTGAGGCCGGCGGCGATGCCGACCACACGCCGCACACCACATCTTTTTTCCTTGTTCTCCAGCCGCCCCCGACCGGGGTGGACGGTGTTCTCACGCCTGTCGTCGGAAAGGAGCGCTTATGCCCTGGACTTTCCGCTTCACCGCTGCCCTGCTTCTCCTGCTCGCCAGCCTGCCCACGGACCTGCAGGCTCCCAGCTGGCCCTCTCCCCTGCCCGCACCTGCCCTGATGGCCGGCGATACCCCCGGCACTGGCGGGGGAACAGGTTGAATGAAGGGCCTCTGCCCACTCTAGGATGCGCGCGTGGCCGCACGACCTTCTGCGCAGCGCGCATCATCCTGGGACGAGTCCATCACCGCGCTGCTCGCCGGTGAGCAGTGGGACATGGCGGTGCGCACCATCGAACAGGCTTTCACGCACGCCCGTCAGGGTGAGCGCTTTGCGCAGCTGCTGACCTGGTTCGAGCAGATTCCCCCGCCGGCCCGGTCGGGGGTCGCCGCCGCCCGGCTACATTTGCGGCTGCTGGGCAACACGCCCGGCGAGCCGCAGCTGGAACAGACCGCGCGCGCCTACGCCGGCGATCCCATAACGGCGCCCGTCGCACACGCCTTCCTGGCCTGGACGCTGGTGCAGCGCGACCACCTGCAGGCGGGACTGAAGAGCGCAGACGCCGCCCTGCAGGCCGAGGGAGCCCTCACGCCCTTCGACCTGGCCCTCGCCCTGCGGGCCCGGGGCATGGCAGGGCAACGCCTCGGGCGCCGCGGCTGGGAGGCCGACTACCAGCGCGCCGCGCAGCTCAGCGAAGGCCGCGTGCGGGGCATCACCCTGATGGAGTACGGCAGCCTCCTGCTGTTCACCGACGGGCACGCCCGCGGCATGGAAGCGCTGGGGGAAGCGACCCTGGCGCTGCGGGGCGACGACCTGGAAGCCTGGGCGCACAGCAGCAAAGGCTACGCGCACCTGCATCACGCCGAGCTTGATGACGCGCAGACCGCATTTGAAACGGGCATCGTGCTCGGCGAGCGCTTCCGCCCCCACAGTCAGAGCGGCCTGGCGGCGGTGCTGCGCGCCCGGGGCGAGTGGGACCGCGCCGAGACGCTCTACCACCAGGCCATCGCGCTGGCCGAGCGGCAGGGCCACGCGGAGCGGGAACGGCAATCGCGCCGCGGCCTGGGGCACACAGCCCGCATGCGCGGTCAGCCCCTGCGGGCCATCGAGTGGCTCTCGCAGGCCGTGGTCACTGTGCCCGCCGACCGGGAGAGCGGCACGTCGTGGGTGAACGTCGACCTCGCGGCGGCCCACGTCTCCCTGCCGCGCGTGGACGCCGAGCGGGTTCTGGACCTGCTGGCCCGCACCGGCCCGCTTTTCGGGGAGGACGCTGACCGCGCCGTGATCGTCCAGGCGGAACTGGCCCGCCGGCAGGGCCGTCTGGCGGAAGCCGCCGCGCGGCTTAGGCCCCTGAACCCCCGCATGTTGTGGGTCCGGGAGGAAGCCATGGCCCTGCCAGAACTGTTTGGCCTCCTGGAAGGGCCCCGGCCTGAGCCGCTGCCCCGGCAGGACCGCGTGCGGGTGGAGGTGCGCGCCGCGGGCTACGGGGAGGTGCGCCTGAATGACCGCCTGCTGGCCATGCCCCTGCTGCCCCTCGTGACTCTGGTGGCGCTGCTGGACGCGGGCGGCACGCTGGACGCCGAATCACTGGCCGCGGCCGTGAGGGACGGCCAGGCCCGGGACCGCCGTCAGGCCGCGCAGCGGGCCACGCGCGCCGTCAAGCAGCTGCGTGACGCGCTGGGCTGGCCCGGCAGCGTGACCCACCACGCGGGCCGCTACGCCCTCGACGCCGGCGTGGACTGGGCGTATGACATCCTGAACCTGCGCCGGGCGGGCACGCCCACCGAGACCTTCCTGCGCGGCGTTCATGCCTTCCCCTGGGTGATGGAACGGGAGCAGGCCCTGATGCTGGGCGAAGACCAGCTGTAGTCACCACGAGCAGGAGGGTCATGACGAGGCAAATGCACAAGCCATGTCAGGGCAGGAGGTGGGCCTCCAGCGCGATGGGAACAGCGCTGGCACGCCGAAGGCGGCACGACCATCGGCAGACCCCTCTGTGCAGAAGGACATGCCCGACGCCGCACTTGTGGAGACCCTGCTGGCCGCTCGATGGGCGAATCGGCTCGGTGACTACACTGGGCCCATGGCCACCTGGTCGGATGAGCGCCGCGCAAGCGTTCTGAACATTGTATTTGAGCGGCTCAGGACCGTAGACCCAGACCAACAGGTCCTGCCGTACCAGGTGGGGCGGGCCGTCGCCGCTGAGCGGCCGGTGCCCTTTGCCAACCGAGTCCTGGCGGCGGGCGGGTCCGACGCCCTGCTGGCGGAAGTCTGCTGGTCGGTTAATGGCTGGGCAGGCACCTCCACTGTGCCCCTGCTGCTGGACCTCGTGCGCTCCGAACGGTCCATCGCCGTCAGGCGGCAGGCCCCGCTAACCCTGATCTTCACGCGCGACGCCTGTGTGCCGGCCCTGCTGGCAGAGGTGATCACGTGGGCACCCGATTCACCCGAGACGCAAGAACTTGTGGCGTTCGTGCGCAGCCTACCTGAGATGAAAGGCTGCGCACTGCCCACCACGCCGGCCTAAGCAGCGGGCTTCCGCTTCAGAGTGACTGGTCTCTGGAAGCTTCAGTACCGGCCCTGATGACCCGCCGCATCGGAACAGACCTGAGGCCCGTTCAGGCGCCCCAGCCTGTTCCGACGCCGGCCTCTTCTCACAGGGCTTGCCGGCAGCCCCCCAGCGCACCGCGCCCCTACGCTGCGGGTGGAGGGTCCTGCTGCCCCTGCTCATGCCGGAGTTCCCAGGTCATCAGGGCCCGCCAGCGCCACGCGGCGCCTCCGGCGAGTGCCACAGTCAGCAGGCCGCCCAGCACCGTGGCGCGCACCACGCCCAGATAATGTGAGGCAACCCCACTTTCCAGCGCGCCGATTTCGTTGCTTGTCCCGATAAACACCAGACTGACGGCACCGACCCGGCCGCGCATATGGTCAGGGGTGCGTGTCCGCACAATGGCGCGGCGAATGAGCATGTTGACGCCGTCGAACACGCCGCTGAGCGCCAGGGCCAGCCACGAGAGCCAGAACACCCGAGAGACGCCGAAGAGCAGCATGCTGAGGCCAAAACCGGCAATGCTCAGCACCAGCCACACACCGGTGCGGTTCAGGGGCGGCTGACGCGTCATCCAGAGCATGACCAGCAGGGCGCCCACAGACGGCGCGGCCATCAGGACACCCAGGCCCCCTGGACCGACGTTCAGAATGTCGGTCGCAAAGACCGGCAGCAGAGCAAGAGCGCCGCCAAACAGCACCGCCAGGAGGTCCAGGGCCATGGATCCAAACAGCACCTGATCCCGCCGCACGAAGCGCAGCCCCGCCTGAATGCTGGCCCGGACCCCCTCTTCCCGACTGGACACCGTGGGCGGCAGGCGCGGCATCTGCCTCAGGGCCAGCCAGGACGCGGCATACAGGGCGGCCATCAGCAGGTAGGTGCCGCTCGCCTCAAACCGCGCCAGGAACAGGCCCGCCAGTGTGGGGCCCAGAATGCCTGCCACCTGCCCCACGCTGCCCAGCCACGCGGAGGCATTGACGTAGACGCTGGGCGGCACAATGCGCGTTTCAAAGGCGCTGGCGGCCGGGTCACCGAAGCCCCGCGCGAAGCCCAGCATCACCACCAGCAGAAACAGTCCCGCCACACTGGTGGCCGGACCGGCCTGGGAGAGCGCGGCGAACGCCAGGCCGCCCAGCACCAGCAGGGCGCGCGTCACCAGCAGAATGCGGCGGCGGTCCAGGCGGTCGGCATAGTGGCCGCCCAGTAGCGCGAGGCTCAGGGTGGGCAGGGCCGTGGCAACCCCCAGCAGGCCCAGCATCAGTGGGCTTCTGGTCAGGGCATACACCTGATAACCGATGACCACGGCAAAGGCCGTGCCGGCAAACGAGGCGCTGGCGGAGGCCACCAGCAAGCGCCGGAAATCCGGGAATCGCAGGGCAGCGAAGGCATCTGGAGGCGAGGAAGGGGTCGTCATACGCAGAGAACCGGGGTAGTGTAACGGACAGCCGGCGGGCGGCGACTGCCTCGACCACCTTCTGAGCCCAGGCCGGGCCGGCATACCCCGCGAGGCGTTTCTTCCCGGCAGTTATGCCCCCTGAGGAATGGAGGGGGCGCAGGTCCTGCTGGGCAAGCAGGGGACGTAGGAACCACAAAACATGGCAGATTCATGACCTGCCGGCAAGTCCGAGGGTGTCCCTGGGTGCGAAGGAAGCGCTGGCAGGGACGGTGACTGCCCGGCCCGTTTACGCCAATCCAGTCCAGCGGCGCCGAAGCCCCACGCCAGAGCCGACCCGCTTCAGGTGCCCGTCCTGGAGTGGGCTAGGGCAGACCGGCCCCCACCTGCGGCGCCTAAGGTCTTGTCAGGGTGGTCCATTCGCCCAGGCCTCTGAGGGCACAGGCCGCAGCAGACCTCACCCGTCACCCAGCAGCAGGCCCCCGCGCCTCACGCTGCTGCCCCCGACCTAAAGCCCGCACACGGGGAGCACCCATGTCCAGAATGACCCCTCTGCCGGAAGCCCGCTTTCCCAAGGATTTCGTGTGGGGCGTGGCCAGCAGCGCCTATTATTGAGACCTGCGGAGATCGGGAACAGTGAACATCCAGATCATGAGGAGGGACGTGGCGACAGACAGCGCGATTTCCGCTTTCCTCTGCAGAGAGCCAAACCCTCGAGGCGTGACCAAGCTCGGCAGGAATCAATAGATTGAGGGGGCCGCGCAGGACGACGGCCGTGGCCCGTCCATCTGGGACACCTACAGCCGGGTGCCGGGCAAGATCCTGGACGGCACTTCGGGTGACGTGGCCTGCGATCTCTACCACCGCTGGGCGTCCGACCTGGATCTGATTGCGGCCCTGGACCTCAACGCGTACCGCTTCAGTGTGGCGTGGCCCCGGGTCCTGCCGCGCGGCACGGGGCCGGTAAACGTGCAGGGCCTGGACTTCGACGACCGCCTGGTGGGCGGCGCCCTGGCCAGGGGCCTGCAACCTCATGTCACGCTGTACCACTGGGATCTGCCGCAGGCCCTGCAGGACCGGGGCGGCTGGCCCAACCCGGACATCGTTCATTGGTTTACCGAGTACGCGCTGACCGTCCACGCCCGGCTCGGCGACCGGGTGGCCAGCTACGCCACCTTCAATGAGCCCTGGTGCACCGCCGAGCTGGGCTACCACGTGGGCCGGCATGCCCCAGGCCAGCAGGATCTGCGCGCGGCGCTCTCAGCGTCGTACCACATTCAACTCGCGCATGGCAGCGCGGTTCGGGCGCTGCGGGCGCAGAACACAAAAGCCGAACTGGGCACCGTGCTGAACCTGTACCCGGTGGACGCCGCGACAGATCAACCGGAGGACCTGCTGGCCGCGCAGCTGGCGGACGAGAAGATCAACGGGTGGTACCTCGACCCGGTGTTGCGGGGCACGTTTCCGGCGCTCGCGGCCGAACAGTACGGCGCGTACATGCCCGAGATCGAGCCTGCTGCCCTGCAGGGCGTGAAAGAGCCGCTCGATTTTCTGGGCGCGAATTACTACTTCCGGCAATGGGTCAGCCGCGAAGGCGCCAGCCGCGCCGGGCCCCCCTCCCCGGACATTCAACGGACGGCCATGGACTGGGAGGTCTACCCGGAAGGGCTGTATGGCCTGCTCACCGACCTGCACCGGACGTACCAAGTCCCCAAGTACTACATCACGGAGAATGGCGGCGCGTTTGAGGACCAGCTGGTGAGCGGCGAGGTGCACGATGAAGCGCGCGTGCGGTTTCTTCAGACGCATCTGCAGGCCCTGCGCCGGGCGATGCAGGACGGCGTGCCCGTGAAGGGCTACTTTGCCTGGAGCCTGATGGACAATGACGAGTGGGCGTTTGGGTACAGCAAGCGGTTCGGCATCGTTCACGTGGATGACGCCACGCAGCAGCGAAACCTAAAAGACAGTGCCAAGTGGTACCGGGCGTTCATGCAGCAGCGGCGCTAGGGCGTTGGAGGTTGGCCCCGGTCTATGTGCCAGCCGTATCCCTCTCTGGCATGAGGGCCTTGCGTTGCGATCACCCTGTCATCCTCCGGGTGCGCCCAGCGTGGCGCCATCATGGAAGAGCAGAGGGACGGCTCCCTGCCCCTCTGCCCTGCTTTTCGAGCCATCCAGGGCGGCTCCCCCCTGAGGACCTTCAACAGGCGGCCTGGGCCGTCCGGTCAAACCGGTCCAGCGCGTCACGCAGTTCGGCCAGCCAGGCGCGGCGCACTTCCGGCGGGGAGAGCACCTCGGCCCGTGCGCCCCAGCTGAGCAGGAACGGCATCAGTTCGCAGGGCAGCCCGGTTTCGTCTATGCCCGCGCGGAATTCAAGGTCCACGAAGCCGTCTCCCCGAATCAGGGTGGACTGCGGAAACCCACCCTCCAGCACCCGGTAGGCGGCGTCTGGCTCGAAGCGTACAGTGACGGTCACGGTGTCCTCACCGCCAATGACGCCCCAGGCATCAGACAGGTACGCCTGCGGGTCAAAGTCAGGATCCATCTCGTACCGTTCGGCCAACAGGTGCAGGTTGCTCATGCGCGCGAGCTTGTAGGTCTCAATGGTGCCGGACTGCCTGTTCAGGCCAATCACGAACGGCGCAAGGTTGGTGCGGCTGAGCTCCACGAAGTACACGCACAGTTCCAGACCCGCACGCAGAATGCCGCTGCGCTCCCGGTGGTCGAACCGCATCACCTGCCCGTCGAGCCACGCGGCGGCAATCACCTCCATCTGGCGGTCGGTGAACAGGCCCTGGCTGCCCGTGCGGATGCTGGCATTCAGGGTGTGGCGCACGCGCTCTGGCAGCGCCAGTGACAGGCTGTGCAGGGCGCGGCGGTAATGGCCGCCCAGCGCTGGAGAGTGGTGGTGGGCCAGCCGCAGGGCCGTATAAGCGGCCAGGACTTCTGCGGGGCGCAGGAGGGTGCCGTTGCGGGGAATGTAGTACTGCCCGGGCGGGCCTTCCTGCACGGGATACCCCATGGCCCGGAGCGCTTCCAGGTCTCGCTGAACGCTGCGTTGTCCCACACCGAACTGGCGGGCGAGTTCGGCAGTGGATTGAGGTCGCGCCTGAAGTTCAGCGACCAAGTCGGTGAGGCGGTGCGATTTCTGCCAGCTGCGGGGCGCTGTCGCGGTTTCGGAAGAACGGCGAGCGGTCATGCGCAGACGGTATGACTGTGCTGACGCCTCCCCAGCACAGGGATATGAAAGAGTTCATATTTGTCAATTTATATAAGACGAATAGACTCAGAATCCTGAACGCAAAGGGTGAAAGTCAGGGCCGGTGGGCAACGCACTGAGCGGCGTGAGACGGGCTGCCTGCGGCGGCCGCTCGATCACCCGCGTTTCCGTCCAGCCAGCGAGGTGGGCGGTCTAAGTGATGGGGGGGCAGTCAGAGCCGTCATACAGGTCGCCTTGTGGCGTTCAGGGCGCACAACTCGCGGCGGCGTCTCTCAGCGTGCACGGCGCCAGCGTCAGGGAGTGACGTTCCCGCCCGCGTTGATGCACGTCACTGAACGTCGCACTGGTGGCTGACACTGCGGCGCAGGAGGAACGACGATGACCCACGTCAGCTTGACCGGACACGCCATCGCAGGGTTCCAGGAACGCTTTGCAGGCAATCTCAGCTGGTCGGCGGCGGCCTGGCGCCTCGCCCGGCTGATGCGCCGGGCACGCTTCCCGCGGATGTGTGCCGGCAAGGCCCGGCTGTATACCCTTGGCGACATACGCTTCGTGGTGCAGGACGGCCGCCTGGTCACGGTGTACCGGGGGCAGAACGTGTCGGCGCCGCCGACGGATGACCTGTGATGTGTGGCGGGAAGCGCCAATCGCGTTTGAGAGAGCCGCCCTGGCTGGCGACGCCGCGCGATTCTGCTGACCAGGTGTACTGGGGCGTGAGCCAAGCAGGCCGCAGGATCTCGCCCCGGCGTCTTCAACAGACGGAATTGATATTGACAATCTGAGTTGTCGCCGTTACGCTCGGTTATGTCAGCGCCGTTCCTCCCCCAAAGCTGGTCAGGCAATCTTGACGCCCTGGTCAGCACCGCTAACACGTACCTCCCTCACCTGCTGCCCCTTGACAAGGCTGGCCGCGCCAAGGAGGACGTCAACGCCCGCCTGGTTCGCCACTACACCACCGAGCGCCTGCTTGACGAACCTCTGCGGGAAGGTCGCGAGGCCCGCTACATTCGCCGGCACCTGCTGCAACTGCTGGTCCTGCGAAAACTGATGGCCGCCGGACACGGCGCCGCCGCCCTGCGCGACACCCTGCAGGCCCGGGCCGACCCCGACCTGGAGGCCCTGCTGACCGGTGAACAGCTGGACCTGCAGCCCAGCAATCCCGCCCTGGAGTACCTCAAACACCTGAGCGCCGGTGCCCCCACCCGGGCCGCCGCGCCCGCAGCTCCGGCCCCCACTCCCCGCGCTCTGCCCAATCCCGAACCCCTGACGCGCCTGACCCTGGCGCCTGGCCTCGAACTGCTCGTCCGCGCTGACGCCCGCCTGCCCAGCAGCCGCCTGGAACAGGACCAACTCGCTCACACCCTGCTGGCCGCCCTTGACGGGCTGAGGAGATCACGATGACAACCCCCACCCTCGAACTGCGCCCCCTGCGCCCCGCCCTGCCCGCTGGCCAGACCGCCCACCTTACCCTGCTGATCCGCGTTCACCCTGCCCCGGTGCCCACCCACACGGCGCGGCGCCCGCCCCTCAACCTCGCCCTCGTCATTGACCGCAGCGGCTCGATGGGCGGCCACCCGCTGCACATGGCCAGGCAGGCGGCGGGCGCGGCCGTGCGTCAGATGGGGCCGAATGATCGTGTCAGCGTCGTCGCGTTTGACGACGAGGTCAAGGTCGTCGTGCCGAGCCGGGCCGTCACAGACCCGGACGGCATCATCCGCGCCATTGACACCATCGAGGCGGGCGGCATGACCAACCTGCAGGGCGGCTGGCTGGAAGGCGCCACCCAGGTGGCCGCGCACCTCGACCCGCAGGCCCTGAACCGCGTGGTGCTTCTCAGCGACGGTCAGGTCAATGCCGGCGTGGTGGACCGCACCGAGATCGCCAGGCACGTCCAGGGCCTGACCCAGCGTGGCGTCAGCACCTCTTCCATCGGGCTGGGCCAAGACTATGACGAGGAGCTGCTCCTGGCCATCGCAAACGCAGGTGACGGCAACTTCGAGCACGTCGAGGATCCAGGCCGCCTGCCGACCCTCTTCGAGGAAGAACTGCAGGGGCTGACCCGCACCACGGGCCGCATCGTCAGCCTGGGCCTGGAACCCAACCCGGAATTCGGCGTCCAGGTGGCATCGGTCCTGAACGACTTCGCCCGCAACTCGTTCGGTCGCCTGCACCTGCCCAATCTGGTGGACGGACAGCCGGTGGACATCGTGGTGAATCTGAAGGTTCCGGGCCTGACGCAGCGACCCGGCGACACCGTCGGCGTCACCCGCGTGCGCCTCGCCTGGACCGCCCGGGACGGACAGCGCCACCGGCTCCGCGCACAGCTGAACCTTCCGGTGCTCACGGGTGAGGCCGTCCTGGCCCTGCCTGAGGACCCGGCAGTGCTTGAAGCCAAAGCGCTGCTTGACACCGCGCGGCTGAAACGGGAAGCGGTGCAGGCGATGGATCAGGGCCAGCATGACCAGGCCCGGGCGCATTTCAACAGCGCCCGCCTCGTCGCCATGGCCGCGCCGATGTCGGCCCCCATGCTGGCCCAGGAGCTTGAGGACATGACCCTGCTTGAAGACGCCCTGAATGCCGGAAACGCCGCTCTTTCCCGCAAGCGGGCGCTGAGTCAGTCACACGACCGCTCGCGCAGCAAACGGCGAGAATAGCCCGGCCTTTTTTCACGGTGGAGAGACCCTCCACTTGCTTCAGCCTCGGTACGCTGCCACCGTGCCGCCAGGCCGCGGCCATCCACTGTCCTAGAGACCATTGCGCGTGTTGCAGCAGACATTCTGAAGCCTCGCTCAAGGCGGCAGGGCAAATTGCCTCCTGGTCCACACCTGGGCCTTCTACGCTGAACGGGCAGGCACCGGGCCAGCGCGCAGGCCGTTTCATTCTCGCTTCACTCCTGGAGACCAGATGAAGGTGATCTTTTCCCGTTCGACCCTGTTGACGACTGCTCTTCTTCTCACCCTGGGCGTGGCCAGCGCCCAGACAGCCCCACCTGCTCCACCGACCACACCCGCACCCCCCACCACACCGGCTCCACCAACAGAGACGCCGCCCACTGAGACGCCGTCTCCAGCGACGCCCGAGACTCCAGCAACAGACACGCCAGCCTCTGGCACTTCCGGCGCCTCGCTCCCCGAGCAAACCACCTTCACAGTGGCGTCCGGGCCCATTACCCTCCCTTACCTCAGTGGCGCGACGCCAATCAGCAGTGTGGACACCGTGTCGGGTGTGGCTGTGCTCTACCGCGGCGCAGTGAACGACGCCTTTGAACGCTACGCTGAGGCCCTGACCAGCGCCGGGTTCACTGTGGTGTCCAGCACCTCCACGCCCCTGGGCGCCTCTGCAACCGCCGGTGCTGCGGACACTGAAACGCCCGCAGACGGCGACTCGGCGGCGGGCAGCGCAGATGCGGCAGGCGGGGCGGCGGCGACCACGGCCCCAGCAGCCACAACGCCCCCCGCAGACGGCAGCGCGGCGCCCGGCACTTCTGATACAGCCGCCGACACTGAACCGGCAGCCCCAGGAGCCGACCAGCCTGCAGCCGCTGCGCCGGCCAGTGGCCGGACACGTCAGGTGATGGTCCTGGAGCGCAACGGGGAACAGATCCGGCTGACCGTGTATCAGGCGTACGGTGTGACCACGGTTCTGCTGGCCCGCATCTAAACCAACCGCGTCCGGACGCAGGGCCAGACCAGGCCCTGCGTTTTCCTTGAGCTGATGAGCACTGGAGTGAGCCGCGAGGCGCCGTAAGACGGCCTGCCATCCTTTTCCGTCACATCTGGAAGAGAAGGGGAACGTTTCTCCTCCGCGAAGCTTTGCAGGTTCAATTCTCGGCAAGCCGTACCTGTCCCCTCTTTACTACTTAAGTCGCTCGCTGTTGATCTTGAGATCAACCGAGCGGGCTGGAACAGCTGCGCCGCAGAGCGAGTCTCGAAAAAAGGACGTTGCACCGGGCGTGGAGACTTTCCGGTGCTCTCCTGCAAAGTCGTAACGTGAGGTGCAACGTCCTTAGCCCTGCAAAGCTCTCCGCTGGGAAACATTCGGTCATGTGGTCCGGAATGGTTCGGACGCCGTCTGGGCTCCTTCCTGAGCCTCCACCCGTTGCCTCCACCGGCTGGGGCGACGCTACTGCTGCTGTCCCCCTATGCTGCGTCTCATGGCCCCCTCCTTCCCGGAAGCCGCCGGGCGCTGGTCTGCGCTGGGCGCGCTGGCATTCGCAGTTGTTCTCGCGATGGCGCCGTGGTTCTCGGCGGCGGCGGTGCTGCCACAGCTGCGTGGGGTCTGGACCCTGACCGACGCGGCGGCGTCCGGGCTGACCCTGGCCGTGCAACTGGGATTCGTGGCAGGCGCGGTGCTCAGCGCCGCCCTGAATCTCGCGGACCGCGTGCCGCCCCGGCGGCTGATCCTGGCCGGCGCGTTGCTGGCCGCTGGTGCCAACCTGGGTCTGCTGTGGGCCGGGGGGCCGGGGCCGGCAGCGGGCCTGCGGGGGCTGACCGGCGCGGCGCTCGCCCTGGTGTATCCGCCGGCCCTCAAGGCCATGTCGGCGTGGTTTCGCAGCGGGCGCGGCACCGCGCTGGGGGTCATGGTGGGGGCCCTCACGCTGGGGTCGGCCCTGCCGCACCTCGTCAACGGGCTGGGGGGCGCCGACTGGCGCAGCGTGATTCTCATCACCAGCGGGCTCGCCGCGCTGGGTGGACTGATCGCGTCGCGCGTGGAGGACGGACCTCATCGCTTTCCAGCCGCTCCCTTCCGCCCCGGCCAGGCGTGGCAGGTGCTGACCGGGCAAGGCGCGGGCCTCGCCACCCTGGGCTACCTGGGGCATATGTGGGAGTTGTACGCGATGTGGGCGTGGTTTGCCGCCTTTTTCAGCGAGGTGTTGAGGACGGCCGGAGCAGCCGATCCGGCGCGCGGCGCCGCCCTGGCCACCTTTGCGGTTGTGGGGGTGGGCGCCGTGGGCTGCTGGGTGGGGGGCCTGCTGGGGGACCGCTGGGGACGCACCCAGCTGACCACGCTCGCCATGGGGCTCTCCGGGGCCTGCGCACTGGCGCTGGCCGGTCTGGCGGACGCCGCGCCGGGGGTGGTGCTTGCCCTCAGCCTGCTCTGGGGGTTCTGGATCATTGCCGACTCTGCCCAGTTTTCCACCATCGTGAGTGAAATTGCCGATCCGGCGTATATCGGGACGGCCCTGACCGCGCAGCTGGCCCTGGGGTTCACCCTGACGGCGGCCAGTATTGCCCTGGTGCCCGTGCTGGTGCGGGTGGGGGGCTGGCCACTGGCCTTTGTGGTGCTCGCGGCTGGACCGCTCCTGGGAACAGTCGCCATGCGCCGCCTGGCCCGCACGCCTGAGGCCGCCCGCATCGCCGGCGGGCGCGGCTGAACCGGTCCACTGGGCCGTTTCTCTGGGCCGGCCTGCTCGGGGCGGTGGTCGCGGCACCTGCTGCCCCACGCACGTGAACACTGCAGGGCGTGGGCGGGAAGGCGGGTGCCGGGGACGCCAATGCTCAACGAACCATAAAGACCCCTGCGCTTCAGTGCAGAAAGTTGCTCGGCGGCCTCTCCATACTTGGCCGTGTGATACGGATTCCGTCCATTTCCGTCCCATCCGGGAAAGAGCCGGATGTTCCCCGCCTTCGGCGCTGTTCCAGCCCAATTCCCGGAAATCCGCATTCTTTCCTGCTCCCTCCGGTCGGAAAAATTCTGGAACATATTACGGAATTTTTCGGAATCCGTGTGACGTTTCCCCGCATGTTCCGAAGCGCCCTGCTGCTGGCGCTCCTGACCGCGTCTGCCAGCGCGGCCAGTCCTCTGCTGATCTCCCCGACCGGCGAGGTCACAGTGGCCGGGCAGCGCCTGCAGCTGCGGACCCCTGCCCAGGTGGTGGACGGCACCGTGCTTGTGCCGCTGCGGGAAACGGCGGCCCTGCTGGGCCGGCCCGCCCAGGTCAGCGGCACCCTCTTTCAGGCCGGCCGCCTGGTGGTGCAGACGAGCAACCGCAGCATGACGATTGACGGGGTGCCCTACGCCGGCAAACTCGTCCTGACCCCGGGGGGCGAGCCGCTGGTCGAGGCCCGCTTGCTCGCCTACGCCCTGGATGCCCAGCTCACCGTTCAGCCGGGGGGGGTGCTGGCCTTCTCGGGACCGGCCACCGCGCAGACGCCGGCCCAGCCGCCCCAGCCTGCAGTCGTTGCCCCTGTCCAGGGCACAGCAGCCCCGGCCACTGGCCTGCCAGAAGCGCGCTTTGCCACCAACAAGGCGGTGTACGCCCCGGGCGAGCGGGTCACCTACACCGAGTTCTCCTTTGACCCGGACGGCCTGAATCTGGCCCGGAAATGGGAGGGACAGCAGGACGTGTTCTTTACCCCGGGCGAGCACCAGATCACCCTGGTGGTGACGAATACCAAGGGCCAGGTGAGTGCCCCCTACACCCGCACCATTCGCGTGGAGGGCGCCGCGCTCAATACGCCCCTGTCGTACGCGCTGAGGCACACGCCGGTCGGCGCGACCTTCCCGGATACCCGCAACCCGGCCTACCCGGCGGCGGCCACCGTGACGCCGAGCCCCTCATTTCCCCTGCTGTTCAGCGACTCTCCGGAAGCGCCTGCGCAAAGTGGGGTGCTGTACCGGGACCGCGCGGCCGGGCGGGTGCGGGTGGTGGCCTATCACCTGAACCGGCTGCCTAGACCCGCGCGGCTGCTGGTCCTGGCCCGGCCCACGGCCGCCAACACATCGGTAGAAGTCCTGCGCGAAGGCAGTGCCGGAGGCACCCGCCTGGAAAGTGTGCTGGGACAGGTGAGTGTGCTGGACTTCCTGACCAGTGCGGGCCGTGCCCGCCAGCTGCTGGGAGCCCAGGAGCCCACGGCCCTGTACATCAGCCCCCTGCTCACGCCCGAGCAGGGCGCCACTGTCCTGCTTGATCTGGACATCAGTGGCGAGGCCGAACTCAGCGTGGTCATGCTGGAAGATGGGCGGCAGCCGACCAACGAGACCCTGGCCGCGCTGCCGGTTCTCCCCCCCGACGGCAAACACCAGCGGGGCACCTTTCCCCAGGCCGTGCGGCGCCTGACCGTGCCGGTGGGCGGGGCGCCCGTGCAGGTACCGCTGGGCGACGCAGTCAGCGATCTGCCGCTGCTCGGCACCGACGCCCTGACTGGCACGCCGCAGCGCCTGAGCGGCAACTACGGGCTGCTGTATGAACTGACCGTTGAGAACACGGTGCCGGGCAACCGCGTGGTCATTGCCTTTGCTCCGCGCGGGGGGGTGTACCGGGGCGGCGTGGTGCTCGACGACGGCCTGGACCGGCAGGTGGTCCGCATTCCGGGCTCTGGCGTCCTGACCAATGGAGACCAGCCGCTGCTGCTGTGGCGCAGCGCCGCCCGCACTGTCCGGCTGTCCTTTATTCCGGCGGGCGGGTCGTTTCTGCCGGTTTCGCTGGTGCTGTATCCGCTTCCAGGTGACGCCCGGCCCTGAGCCGGAGCTTTGCGGGGCAGACCAGCGGCGACTCCACGGAGGCGGAAGGCGGCCTGTGCCAGCACAGAAGGCTGGCCAGCCGCCCCTGATCCGCTGACAGGGACCATGGCGCTGCCGTGGGGACGACAGCCGAAGAAGCGGGAAGCCGCCCCCGCCAGGGCGCTTGAGCGGTTCACCAGAAGTCCCACCGGTGGCCATACCACTGTCTCGGCCAAAGACCACTGGCCTTGCGGTACCCGCAGCTCCTGTCTTCTGGCCGGCAGAGGTGAGGGCTTCAGCCCGCAAACCTGGGGCCCTGCCGCCCTTGGCCGGAGGGCACTTGGGGCTCATACGGACTGCCGTCCATTTCCGTAACATCCAGAAAAGAACTGGATGTTCCCCGCCTTCGGCGCTGTTCCAGCCCAATTCCTGGAACTCCGTCACTTTTCCTTCTCCCTCCGGTCGGAAAAAGTCCGTAATGGATTACGGACTTTTTCGGAATCCGTATCAGACCCCGCCCAGCGTGCAGGCTTTCCTCAGGCTCTAAGCATCTACGCTTATCTATATTGACATTTATCTATTTAGATGTACATTGATGGTGTGAGTCCTGCTGTTCACCACGACGTCCTCCGCGCCCTCGCTGACCCCACCCGGCAGCAGATTCTCGAGGTACTGCTGCTGGCTGCGGAAGCCCGGCGGCGCGGCGAATGCTTCGCTGGCAGCATCAGCCAGCGGCTCGGCGTCAGCCAGCCCACCGTCAGCCACCACATGAAAATTCTGGTTGACGCGGGGCTGGTTACCGCCGAGAAAAAAGGCACCACGGTGTACTACAGCCTGGGCCACCAGGGCTTTCAGGCGCTGCAGGTCCACCTTGCCCCCTACCTTGACGCCACCGCAGACCCACAGGAGACCTCATGAACGACCACCTGTTCCTTCAGCTGCACGCGCCCACCCACGAGGCCTACGAGCAGCGCATCGCCCAGCACCTCGCCGAAGCTGACGTCCGGCGCCGCCTGCGGCAACCGGGCCCCCGGGCGCAGCTGGCCGCCGCCCTGCGCCACCTGGCCGACCGGATTGACCACTGCGCCGCCGCGCTGCCTACGCCTCACCGCCCTGCCCGCTGAGGGCCAGCAGCGCTGCCGGCCCCGGTCCTTACCCGGTCGCCTCGCGGGGCCAGACATACGGGGTTGTGGTGGTGACCGGCAGCAGGCCGCTGCGCTGCAGGATCGGCCGCGAAAAGGCTGTGGAATCGCTGTATAAAAAACGCACGCCGCGCGCCAGGGCCGACTTCGCCCGCTCGGCGGTAAGGGCCCGGTAGATGCCCTGCCCCCGCCACTGCGGCACCGTGCCGCCGCCCCAGATGCCCGCGAAATCGGTGCCCGGCACCACTTCCAGGCGCCCCGTACAGACCACCTCACCCTGCGCTTCGGCCACCCAGATCTCGATCAGGCCGCGCCTGCTCTCCAGCCGCCGCACGAAGTCCTCCACGCCGAACGGAAAGCCGAACGCCCGTTCCTGCGCCGCCGCCGCCCGCCTCAGATCCGGTAGCGGGTCCGCCTGATCATCAATGCGCCGCAGCCGCACGCCGGGTGGCAGCGGCACGTCCACCGCCAGCCGCTGCGCCTCGCCCAGCATCACGGTTTCCGCCTCTTCGGCCTGCAAGCCGTGGGCCAGAAGACGTTCGGGAAGATCGGCTGGCGCGTCGTGCCCCCGCGTTTTCCACTCGAAGGACGTGACGCGCTCGTCCCTGATGTAGTGGTCAAGTGTCTGGGCAATAAGGTCGTCGAGGGCGGCGCCGCTCAGGCCCCCCAGATCGCGGTATGAAACGAAACCCCGTGCCCCGAACTTCCCGCGCCACAGCGGTCCGTGGCGGTCCACCTCTGTTGCCGACCCCATCTCGGCCTCTTCCCGAAGCTGGGCGTCATAGGCGTCAAGGAGCGCGCGGGCAGTCGCAGACGATTCAGGGAGCATCCACGGCAGCTTAGGCAATGTGCGCCCTGGAGATCAACGCTGCCCCCTGCTCAGCGGAACCGGCTTCTGAAACCCGCCGCCCTGTGTAACGGGGTTTTTGCAACCAGGGAGACCCGCAGAGCTGCGCAGCAGAACCAGAAAGGCGGCGGATGTCCCCGGTGTGCGGCGCCCTGATACAGCTCTGCGGCCCAGAGCGTGCCACGTTCCGCCAGCCCGGACGAGGCGACCAGAACGTGGGCGTATACTCCCGCGCATGACGGGTGTGCCTGCTCCGCTGAACACCCGAGCGCTGCTTCTGGCGCTTCTGATTACTGGCATCTGGGGCGTGAACTTCATCGTGATCAAATGGAGCGTCGCGGACGCCCCGCCCCTGCTGGTGGCGGCCCTGCGCTTTCTGGCAGCGGCCCTGCCAGCCGTGTTTTTCGTGCCCCGGCCGCGCCTGTCGGCCCGCCTGCTGTGGGGCTACGGGCTGGCGGTGGGCGTGGTGCAGTTCGGGCTGCTGTACCTCGCCATTCAGCTGGGTATGAGCGCCGGGCTGGGTTCCCTGCTCATGCAGATGCAGGCCTTCTTCACGGCGCTGCTGGCCGCGCGCGTGCTGGGCGAGCGCGTGCAGCCCTGGCAGGTGCTGGGCATCATCCTGGCGTTCAGTGGCATGGGCGTCATCGGGGCCCTGTCCGGTGGGGATCTCACGCTGCCCAGCCTGATCCTGACCCTGCTGGCCGCGCTGGGCTGGGCGGTCAGCAACCTGCTGGTCCGGGCGTCGGGCGACGTGAACATGTTCTCGCTGGTGGTCTGGAGCGCCCTGATTCCGCCTGTGCCGCTGGCACTGCTGGCCGGGTTCACCAGCGGCTGGGACGCCGTGGCGCGCACCTTCACGCACAGCGGCGCTGCGTTCTGGGCCGCCGTGCTGTTCATGGGGCTGGCGAACACCGTGCTGGGGTTCGGGGTCTGGGCCGCGCTGATTCAGCGGCACGGCGCGGCCCGCGTGGCGCCCCTGTCGCTGCTGGTGCCGGTCTTTGGCCTGGTCGCCAGCGCCCTGGCCTACCAGGAGGCGTTTCCGCCGGGCAAGGCGCTGGGCGCCGCGCTGGTCTTTGCCGGGCTGGTGCTGCACGTGTTTGGCGGGCGGTGGTGGCGCCGCGAGTAGGCAGTTGAACGCACCAGCTGCCCAGTCACGCCGCTGTGGGGATCCTGGGGCCACGCTGACTGGCCGGCCGGCGATGGGGCCTGCTGCACGGTGGGGCGCCCCACGGCGCCGCAGCTGGCACCGCTGTTCACCCACGCCCAGTTCCATGCGGTGTGCGCCGGCTCCTTTTCAGTTCAGGCATTCTGGTGGGGAACGGAAGTGCAGCCCTCTACCCCCACCGCCCATCCTCAAGGGAGAACACCGATGTTCAACCCGTCTGCCGAAGCCATGCCCCTCCCTGCCCTGCGCGCCCTGCAACTGGACCGCCTGCAAGCCACGGCCGCGTGCCTGTACGAGCGCGTGCCTGCCTACCGGGAGAAATTTGCCCAGGCGGGCCTCGGCCCCAGCGACCTGACCTCGCTGGATGACCTGCGCCGCTTTCCCTTCACCCGCAAAAACGACCTGCGGGACCACTCTCCGTTTGGCCTGTGCGCCGTGGACCGCGCGCAGCTGCGGCGGGTCCACGCGTCCAGCGGCACCAGCGGGAAGGCGACGGTCGTGGGATACGACGACAACGACCTGAATGTCTTTGCGGAAGTGGTGGCCCGCAGCCTGTACGCGGGGGGTGCCCGGCCCGGCATGCTCTTTCACAACGCGTACGGGTACGGGCTGTTTACCGGCGGCCTGGGCGCGCACGCCGGCGCGG
The DNA here is from genome assembly GCF_003028415.1 of Deinococcus arcticus. Taxonomy (NCBI): domain Bacteria; kingdom Thermotogati; phylum Deinococcota; class Deinococci; order Deinococcales; family Deinococcaceae; genus Deinococcus; species Deinococcus arcticus. The sequence continues at coordinate 175,863 of NZ_PYSV01000005.1, read as the reverse complement.
AGCGGCTGGGACTGGGCGTCGTTCCCGTGTCGGGCGGCGGCACAGAGCGTCAGGTGCAGCTGATCGAGGACCTGGAACCGGAGGTGGTCGCGTGCACGCCCAGTTACGCGCTGGTGCTGGCCGACGCCCTCGCGCGGCGGGGCCACACGCCCGGGACCATCAGCCTGCAGTATGCGGTTCTGGGCGCCGAACCCTGGTCAGACACCATGCGGCAGGACGTGCAGACGCGCCTGGGCCTGCGCGCCACCAACATCTACGGCCTGTCCGAGATCATCGGCCCGGGGGTGAGCTGCGAGGACGCGCAGGAACAGAACGGCGCCTACCTGTGGGAGGATCACTTCTACCCGGAGATCGTGGACCCGGTCACCGGGGAGCACCTGCCGGACGGAGAGGACGGCGTGCTGGTTCTGACGAGCATGTCCCGCACGGCCATGCCGCTTCTGCGCTACTGGACGGGCGACATCACCCGCCTGTTGCCGGGTGACAACCGCACCGGACGCACCATGCGACGCATGGACCGCATTCGCGGGCGCAGCGACGACATGTTGATTCTGCGCGGCGTGAACGTGTACCCCACCCAGATTGAAGCGGTGCTGACCCACCTGACGGAGCTGAGCCCCCACTACCAACTGGTGCTGTCGCGCAGCGGAAGCCTGGACGAGCTGCGGCTGCGGGTGGAAAGCACGCGGCTTGACCACGCCCTGCGGCTTGAAGTCATCCGCCTCGTCAAAGCGCAGGTGGGCGTGACCATCGAGTGCGAACTGTGTGAGGCAGGCAGCCTGCCCCGCAGCCAGGGCGGCAAACTGCCGCGCGTCGTGGATGGGCGCGGGACCCGTTGAGGGCGCGGGACCTCCGGGCGACAGGAGTGCGTCACCGGTGAACCCCGACTCCCCTTTCCCTGACCTGGACCCGGTGGTGTTCGGGCACGACCCCACGCCGGGGATCGTGTCGGTGCACGCGGACCTGTCCGGCCGCGCGCTGGTCTGGCGCCGCGCGGGGGCGCAGGTCACGCTGGAGCGGGCCCGCTTCCGGCCCTGGCTGTACGCCCGCGACCTCGCGGACGTCGAGCATCTGGGGCCCCGGCTGGTGCTGGGGGATGACGCCGCGCCATTCAGCGCGCGTGAACTGCCGGGCGGCTCAGGCACGCTGCGCTACCTGCTGAGCGCGCAGGATGGCCGGGCCCTGCGGCAGGCGGTCCTGAATGGCGCCCAAAGGCGACTGGGGCGGCGCGTCACGAGCCTGCACGACCTGCCGGAGTATGTCAGTGTGGGCCCGGCCGAGCAGTACCTGATGGCGTCCGGCCGCACCTCCTTCAAGGGTCTGACCTTCGATGACGTGCACCGCCTGCAGTTTGATCTGGAAACCACCAGCCTCAAACCCGACATGGGCCGCATCTTCATGGTGGCGGTGCGGGACAACCGCGGCTTCGAGCAGGTGCTCGAAGCGCCGCAGCCAGAAGATGAGCCCGCCCTGATCCGGGCACTGCTGCAACTGGTGGCCGCGCGCGACCCGGATGTCATAGAGAACCACAACATCATGCGCTTCGATCTGCCCTTCCTCGTGGGCCGCGCGCAGACCCATGGCCTGACCCTCAATTTCAGCCGCCCCGGGGGGCCGGCCGGGCTGTGGCCCGTGCAGGACGGCCGCAGTTCCCCCCACTGGGCGTGCGCCGGACGTGAGATCGTGGACACCCTGGACGCTGTGCGCCGCCTGGACCTGCCCAGCATGGGCCTGAAGGCCGTCTCGCAGCACCTGGGGCTGGCCCCGCCTGACCGCGTGTACCTGGAGGGGGCGCTGGTGGCGCAGACGTACCAGACTGACCCAGCGCGGGTGCGGCGCTACGCCCTGCAGGACGTGGAGGAAGTGGACGCGCTGGCCCGGCGGGTGCTGGCCCCGGCGTTTGCGCTGGCACAGATGGCGCCGCGGCCGTACCACCGGTTGCCGTACGCCGGCACCGCCACCGGCATGCTGGAACCCATGCTCATCCGGGCGTATCTCCGGGCGGGTCACGCGCTGCCCGGCCCGTCAGAGCGGTCCACCAGTCCCCATCAGGGCGGCGCCGTGCACCTGTACGCCGAGGGGATACTGCCGCATGTGGTGAAAGCGGATGTGGCCAGCATGTACCCCAGCATCATCCGCCACGACCGGATTGGCCCGGCGGGTGATCCCCTGGGCGCGTTCCTGCACCTGATGGATCACCTGACCGCGCTGCGACTTCACCACAAGACGGCTGCCCGGCGCGGTGACCGGGGCGAGCACGAAGCCATGCAGAGCGCGATGAAACTCGTGGTGAACTCCGGGTACGGGTACCTGGGGGCCGGGCGCATGGCGCTCTTCGCTGACGCCGCCGCCGCCGACCGCATCACCGCGCGGGGGCGCGACCTGCTGGGCGGCGTCGTGCAGGCCCTGCGGGCCCAGGGCGTCACCCTGATCGAAGCGGACACCGACGGGGTGTTCTTTGCCACGCCGGGTGCCTGGACCGAAACGCAGGAGCGGCAGCTGATCGCGGCGGTGGACGCGGCGCTGCCGAGCGGCATCTCACTGGAATTCGACGGCCGGGCGCAGGCGATGCTCAGCCACGAGATCAAGAATTACGCGCTGTTGCGATACGACGGGCGCCTGGACGTGCGCGGCGCCGCGTTCGAATCCAGCCGCACCGAAGCGTACGGGCGGGCCTTCTTGCAGCGGGCGCTGCGGTGCCTGCTGTCCGGCGACGTGGCGGGGGTGAGGCAGACATACCTGGATACCCTGCACGCGCTTGAAACACGTGCCTGCACCAACGCAGAGGTGGCCAGCCGGGTGCGCCTGACCAAATCACCAGAGCAGTACGCCCGCACGCGCGCGGCGCGCCGGGAGGCGGCCTATGAGGCGCTGTGCAACCTGGGCCGCGCGTGGACGGCGGGCGAGCGCGTGACCCTGTACCACCGCCAGGGGCACGGCCTGACGCCCCTGGACGTGAACCCGGACGGCCACGATTACGACGTGCGGCACTACGCCGCGGCGCTGGTCAGCACCTACGCCGCCCGGCTGCGCAAGGGCCTGACCCCAGGGGACTTTCAGCAGGTGTTCAACCACGCGGCCCAGCCGGGGTTGTTTGACCGCCCGTTCGAGAGCATGACGCCGCGCTGGGCCACCCTCTGAGGACTGGTGGCCTGCCGGCGATTCAGGCGGCCTCTGCGCCAGCGCTGGGAAAGGCGCCGTAATAGTCTTCCAGAAGCTGGTGCAGCGCCGGGTCAAAGGCGCGCAGGCGCTGCGGGGCTTCAAAGTACAGTTCGGTAGCAACCGCAAAGAATTCGGCGGGGTTCTGCGCGGCGTACGGATCAATGGGGGCCTCGCCCCAGGCGAGGTGGGCGCGCAGCCGGGTCAGGGCGCCGTTCACCACCTGCGCCCAGCGGGTGTAGGCAGCGCTGCTACGCAGCGCCGGTGCGCCGTCCACCGCGCCGCTGCCACTGTCGAGCTGATGGGCAAATTCGTGCAGCACAACGTTCCGCCCGGTCCAGGCGGCCCAGGTGCTGGCTTCTACCGCACGCCAGGCCAGCACCACGCTGCCCCGGTGCCACGATTCACCGATGCGCACAGTCGGTATCTCGCCGATCACGCCACCGGGCAGCAGCTGGGGAACGGGAGAGACAAACGCGTCGGGATAAAGGTAGATCGTGGTGCAGTGCGGGAAATGGGTGGGGTCGTGCTGCAGTTCCAGCCGGCAGGCCTGCGCCGCGACGATCACGCGCATGGTGTCAGTGACGTCCAGACCGCCGCAGCCTTCGAAAGTCTTTTCCGCCAGGAAAATCTGGATGCGCCCCTGCAGGCGCCGTTGCAGTTCGGGTGTGAGGCGGTGGTACCAGGGCAGGCGGCGCCGCAGCACCTCCAGCCACGCGGCAGGAAAGAGCCGCTTACGAAGGGCGTGACGACGGAAAAAGGTGAACATAGGGCCTCCTTGGACCGGGCCGGCGACGCAGAATAGTCAATCAGTAAACTGCTTTAAAAAACATAGCATGAATGATTGTGCGCAAGGTTTCGCCTTTCTTGACCACAAGAGCCAGCGGCCCTGTTCGCACCGAACACCGGCGCAACCACAGAAGCCTGCGCCGTGATACGGACGGCCGTCCATTTCCGTACCATCTGGGAAGGAGCCGGATGTTCCCCGCCTTCGGCGCTGTTCCAGCCCAATTCCCGGAAATCCGCATTTGTTCCTTCTCTGCTGCGCAGCTCTTCGAGTCCCTCCGGTCGAAAAAATTCCGGAACACATTACGGAATTTTTCGGAATCCGTATGACAGGGCAAAACCAGCAACGTCCACGAAAAAGCGCCCCGCGTGGGGCGCCTTTTCAAGCTCTGAACTGCTGACTCATCGCGTGGGCGTACCGCAGGAGGCCGTCGCCCCACCCGCCCAGGATGAAGGTGCCGCGGTACGTTTCGGGCACGATGGTGTCGCTGTACCCCGCCACCTGTACGAGATAGACCATCACCTGGGGGTTGACCTCCTGCCGGTAGGTCTGAATCAACTTCGGGACGTCAATGTAGTGCCCGCCGCCGGGCCAGACATAGGCCTTGTAAGCCCCCACATCCGTGCCATACAGGCCCCCGTGCCCGGCCTGCATGTCGCTGTACACGAACACCTGATCCCAGTGCTGCCGCTCCCGGATGGCGCGGTCCCAGAAGAGCCAGATGCCGTTTTCCGTGGCGCCGCCAATGGTCTGGGCCAGCCGCTCGGCCCGCTCCAGGTTCGGCATGACCCGGCCCTGGACCCGGAAAGTCTCCAGACGGTCCCCAAACACGCCCACATGCCCCTCGTCCGCCCGGCGCGCCGTGAGCACCGCGCTGAGGTTGGCAATGGTGCTGACCTGCATCTGGCCCATGCTGGAGGTCGCCGTGCCCTGCGCGCTGCCGCTGTTGTCACACAGGCTCATCACCCGGCCCGGGAAGTGCGGCAGTTCACCCAGGCTGACCTCCAGGGCCTCCTCCACAGCGCTCAGCACCGCACGCGGCGCACTGGCGTCCTTCACCGCCCGGTAGGCGCTGTAGTAGCGGAAGGGCAGCTGCCTGCCCCTGGCGGCGCCCGCCACGAGTTTCTCCGTGAACAGTTCCAGCGCCACACCATGCTTGACCAGATTGCGCAGGTTGCGCAGCAGGGCCATGTGACCCATCACCTGCACCGCCTCCGTCCACTGCGCCTGCCCGCTGCCCCTGGCACTGATCAGGCTCTCCCAGGTCTCGCCGTCCAGTTTCGCCTCGCCGCGCATCAGGGCGTCAATCGCTGGGCTGCACGCGTGCACCATATTCACGACGTCCAGCGTCTTCACGTCGTGGCCCTCCAGGCGGTATTTCGCCAGGGCAGTGGGCGGCACCTGTTCCAGCGCACGCTTCCAGGCCTTTTTCAGGCTGTTGGGAACCGGCTTGCCGTAGGCGCTCAGCTGATAGGCCAGCCCCGTGGCCGGTTCGTCGGCCCGACGGATGATCCCGGGCGCGTGCTCGCGAATCAGGCCTGTGCCCCGCACGGCGGCGTGATTGGCCGCGCGAACCAGAATCACCTGCGGGGTCACGCGGATGTTCCATTCACCGCGCAGTTCAGCGGCCAGGGCCAGGGTTCCGGCCGGGTCGACATTCAGGGCGGCGTCAATGGCGCGTTCCAGGCGCTGCGCAGGCGTCAGGGTGCGGTTCTCGCCAGAATCAAGGGTACCCAGGGTGGCCTGCAGGTGCGCCATGTGCAGGTCGTCCAGGCGGCCCCGGCGCACACGCTGCGGGCGGGTGTCCTGCACGTCCCGCGCGTAGTACATCGGCTCACCGAAAAAGCAGCTGGCAGCCGTGACGCGCAAGGTCTGAAGCGGATCAGTGAGGTCGTAGGACGGGCCGCCCATGAAGTTGAGATGCGGCGAAGCAGCGCGGTTCTTTTTGCGGTTGAGGAAACCCATGGGCATGACCTCCTTCGTCATGGCGGTACAGGAAAAAGGCCAGTGGGAGAACGTCACTTCCCCGGCGCGGTTTCTTTTCCGAAGAAGGAACCGGAGAACTCACTGCCCACTGGCACAATTGGACGCCCGGAGAACATATTGCGGCGGGACACAAAGCGCTCTCACCAGCTGAGCTACACCTGTGGCCAGGTGGCGGGACTTGAACCCGCGACCTCTCGATCCGGAGTCGAAGGAACCGCCGCTCTCACTCCCGGGCGAAGGGCAGTATGGCGGGAACGGGTGGTCTGGCTCTATTCGCTGTTTCACCCAGGCGGGGTAGGTGGATTGGCGCACCGGTGACAGCGTGGGGCGGGGCGCACCACCTGGGTTTCAGAACGGAGACCGGGGGTCTGGAGGAGCCGTTTTTCGCCCCAGAGTGGACCTGACCACCGCTGGTCAGAAACGCTGAACGCTTTCAAGGGGCGCAGGCCTCCTTCTGCATGGGCAGCAGAACACTGAATCCGTCTGGACCGTTGGAGGGCTGAGCCCCTGGTTCGTCCAGCCCGACCCACGAGGCCCACGGCTCCATCTTCGCCAACTGGATGCAAGTGCCGTCTCCGCTGCGCTCCTCCGCCGTGGCTTCTTGCGCCGCAATAGGCCCGTTCAGGCAGGCACGGTATCGACCCAGGTGCCACTGGCCGTCGAGCGCTCCCAGGCCTCCAGCACCGCCTGAATGCGGACCCCCATCCCGAAATCCACCAGGTCGCCCGGGCCGCCCCGCACGCGGCTCACCAGGGCGCCGACCAGCCGGGTTCCGCCCGCCGTTCGGGGCGTGTCCACGGGCACAGCTTCCAGTGGTCCAGCCCCCACGGCCGCCACCGGCACCGCCCAGTTCACCAGACCGGCGGTGCCCGCCGTTCCGTACACCGTCAGGCTTACCTGCTCCGGCCGGGGCACGTTGGTCAGGCAGGACACCACAACCTGCACGCCACCTTCCAGTTCCAGCAGGCCCAGCGCGGCCGTTTCGCAGGCGGCTGCGTCCTCTGCCGGATACGCCGCGTTGGCCCAGACCCGGGTGACGGGGCCAAGGGCCGTGAGGATCACATGGAACAGGTGCGGGCCCACCTCGCGGATAGGGCCGCCCTGCGCCCGCCCACCGATCCAGGGATTGTGCTGCCACGGCCGTGGCCACTGCGGAAACACCAGATTCAGCTCGGCGCGGCGCACCGCCCCCAGCGAGCCGTCCCGGACGAGCCGGTGAAAGGTGTCAATGCCAGGATCGGCGTGCAGCGGCAGATTCAGCGCGTGAATGACCCCCGCAGCCTGCGCCGCGCGGTGCATGGTCTGGGCTTCGTTCAGCGTGAGCGCCAGGGGCTTCTCGCACAGCAGATGCCGGCCCGCGCGCAGCACCTCCAGGGCAATCGATGCGTGGTGCTGCGGCGGCACCGCCACATACACCAGGTCAAGATCTGCCCCATTGAGCAGCTCGCGGTCATCCGTCCACGCCGAGGCCCCCAGAGGCCCGGCGGTCTGGGCGGCGAGGTCCGCGTTTACATCGCACACCGCCGCAACCTGCACGTCGGGATGGGCAGTGAACACTTTTAGCAGGCTCTGGCCGATGGCCCCCAGGCCAATCACACCAACTTGCACGGCACGGGTCATGGGGCCTGTTGTACCGTCCGGGGCGTTCCTGCGCCACCTGGCCGCTCGGATCGGCGGGACCACTCGCGGGGCCGATGCAGGCGGGCGCTCCAGCCGCGCGGAGCCCGGGTCACTCAGAACGTCCAGCCTCCGCTCCGCAGCAGCGGCTCACGCGCGCCGTTCTCGGTGATACCGTCCACGTCCACCTCCGCGCTGCCGATCATGAAGTCCACGTGCGCAACCCATCCCCGCGCAAAGTTCTCGCTGAAGCCGAAGGCTAAGTCCCTCGCCCCTCCCCCATTCCAACGGTTCAGAAGGGCGCAGCAACGTGTCCATTCCCGGTGCGAGGCACTTTGTTCGCCACTCGCTCCGCTCGGATGATCTAAAAATCAACAGCGAGTTACTTAGCTGTATCTCTGCGGCATGGGCAAATGAGCAGCTGGCCGGTCAAGCGCTGCGAGGCCACAAGCGGTCGCAAACCGACCCGGCGCCCGCTGCCCGGAGGAAACGCAACGCCGTTACATCGTGCTGGCACCAGCGGTCAGCGGTGCGCGCTGGGTTTGGATAAGCCTTGCTGATTCGTCCGGGGCCTCCGGCGTTGCCCTTTCGCTGCACACGCGCGCCTTCCAGGCCTCACGTCCCACCAGCGAAAAAAAGTGACCCCAACATGTGGGGTCACTCCTGATCAGCGGAGGCTTAGTTCGTCTTGCTCAGCTTCAGCTGGTACTTGTTGAAGGGGCTGTCATCGGTGGTCGTGGCGCTGCTGGCGATCTCGTAGCTGGTGGCCACCAGGTAGTAGGTGCCGGCAGCGGGCAGCGTGAAGGTCACTTCCGAGTCGCTGTCAATGCGGGGAGTGCCACGGTCATCGTTGCTGGCCAGGACCTTGCCCGTGCTGTCAACCAGGTACAGGAAGGCGTCCAGCTGACCGCCGATCTGCGCGGCCGCCAGCATCTCGGCCTTGATCTGATCGTTCGCGGCGCCCGTGAACTTGAAGTAATCAAAGTCGCGGGGCTTGCCGAAGATGTAGGCGGTCTGGGTGGTCTGGCCGTAGGCGATGGCCTTGGCGCTGGCCATGTCATCGTTGGGCTCGTAGGGGTCAGCGGGGTTCAGGTTGACCACGCCGGCCGGCACGATGACGCGCTTTTCATCGGGGCGGTAGTAGGTCGAGCCGCTGGTGGCCGTCAGGGTGCCGATAAAGGTGCCCCGGTCCTCGGTCTTGCCGCCGGTGGTGCTCAGGTCGGGGCCGGCCACGTAGATGTCGTAGGTGCCAGGGGCAATCTCGCTGAAGCGGGCCTCGCCGTTGTTGTCGGTGGGGCTCAGGTACAGCGGGGTGGGATCGTCGGTGGCGCCGGCGCGCGTGCCCTGGCCGCGCAGAATCACGTCGCCCAGAATGCCGGTCTGCACGCCGTTGGAGTTGCTGGTGTACTTCACTTCGATCAGCACGTTGGCGCCCTTGGCGGGCAGCGCGGCGCAGTCGGTCAGGTTCTGGGCAATCTTGCCCGCGTCCAGGCGGCCCCAGCCGGTTTCCCGGTCAAAGCCGTTGGGGTTGGTGCCAATAGAGCTGTCCGCGTTCATTTCCATCACGCGGCGCACCTGGTAGGGCGTGGCGGCGGGGCATTTCTGCAGAATCAGCGCGGCCACAGCCGTGGTGTAGGGCGAGGAGAACGAGGTGCCCGAGATCAGGGCGTAGCCGCCGTCCGGCTTGACGGTCGAGTCCAGCCAGGTGGGGCTGGCCAGCATGGTGTCCTGACCCGGCGCCGTCGTCGAGATGTGACGGCCGTGGGTGCTGAAGGTCACCCTGCGGTTACTGGCATCCAGCGCGCCGGAGGCAATCACGCCGGGCAGGGCTGCCGGGTACTGGAACTCGTCGTGGTAGGAGTTCCCCATGGACGCCACGATGGTCGTGCCGTTGGCCATGGCGTAGTCGAAGGCGTCCTTGACCGGGCCGAAGCTCACGCCGCCGCCCCAGGAGTTGTTGATGGCGCGCGCACCGTTGTTGGTGGCCCACACGGCGCCCAGCGCGATTTCAAAGCTGGAGTAGCCGCCGGGGTTGAACATGGTCACGGGCATCCACTTGGCTTCGTAGGCCAGACCCACGATGCCCTTGCCGTTCTTGGCCGCAATGATGCTGGAGGCCACGTAGGTGCCGTGCGAGTTCTCGGGCTTCTTGAAGTAATTGCTCCACTCAGTCCCAGAGGTGTAGGTCTTGTTCTGGCGGGGGTCAAAGGCCTTGCCGGCCCAGTTGGGCGCCAGGTCGGGGTGGGTCACGTCGCCCGGATCGTCAATCACGGCCACAATCACGCCCTTACCGGTCAGGCCCTTGTCCCAGGCGACCTTGGCGTTCAGGTGACGGGGGTCCAGGGCGTACTGGGGCAGCACGTCGAAGATCTGGTCCGCGTTGGCGGCCTGCGGAGCAAGGCTGCTGTTGGTGATGGTGGGGGTACCGCGGTCCGGCACGACCACTGCGTTGGCACTGGCGTAGCGCACACCGTCCACCTTGGCGCGACTGGCGAGTTTCAGGGCGTCGCCCGAGACCCGCACCAGCGCGGTTTTGATTTCAGGAATGGTACGGACCACTTCGCCGCCCATGGCCTTGGCGGCAGCGGCCAGCCCCGCTTCGGTGGTGTAGCCCACCACGACTTCGTTCTGCACGTACTGCAGGTTGCCGCTGCGGGCGATCTGCTGCTCGGCGGGGGCCGGGGCGGCAGCAACGGGAGCAGACTGGTTGGAGCAGGCGGCGAGCAGGGCGGTCAGGCCGAGCACGCCCAGGGTCAGCGGAAGGTTCTTGCGCATTTTTGAAGCCTCACTGTGGAAAGAAAGGGTCAGCTGGAGCGGAGGTGCCAGGGCCTGGGGTCAGGCCCCAGGCCGGGTTTACTTCTCGCCCGTGATGAAGTCCCAGTTGATGTTGGTGCCGCGGGTCTGCAGGATGGGCGCGTCGGTACCGGCGGGCCAGGTGAAGACCGAGTAGGCCGAGATCCGGTTGCCTTCGCTGGGCGCGTACTTGTACGCAAAGCCCGAGTACATCTCCCACTTGTAGGGGCGCAGGGGCTGCAGAGCCGGGGCGCCCAGCACATTCAGGGGCAGGCTGACCGTATGGGCGGTGGTGTTGACAGGGGCCAGGCTCTTGGCTGCACCGAACTTGCCGCTGGTGTCGGTCAGCACGTTGGCGGCGGTGGCCGGGGCACCCAGAACGGCGCCCGTGCTGGTGAACACGGCACTCTGACCCACAGCAATGCCGTTGCCCGTGGGCCCCGTGCCTTCTTCCACACGGATCAGAGCGTTGGCGGCCGATCCAGGCAGGTTGTACCCGCTCAGCGTCATCAGGTCGCGCAGGCGCAGGTTGTAGGCCGCGCCGTCTGCGCCGATCTCCGTCTGATTCTGGCCCATCACGAAGGTGGGATTGAGGCTCACGCCGGTGCTTTCATCGGCGGGCGCGATAAAGGTGGGCTGGAACTGCGCCAGCGGCGTGGTCTGGGTGGTGTTGCTGGCGACGCTGTTGGCACCGCGCGCCATCACGCGGTAGGTAAAGGTCTTGCCCACCGTCAGATCGGCGCTGGTGTCACGGAAGTTGTAGGGACGGGACGCCTGGTTGGTGGCGCTGCAGCTGGCGTTGGCGCCGCCGCCCACCGTGCCCACCTTGGTGAAGGTGGTGCCGTTCTCGGAGCGCTCGATGTCGAAGGCGAAGGGCACGGCGGCCGTGTTGGTGTAGCACCAGCGCACTTCCACGAACACGCCCGAACCGTTGGGGGCGGCGTCGGGGTTGGGGGTGTTGTAGGGCGTGGTCCACGAACCTTCCTGCTTCAGGGTGAAGGCGGTGGCGGCAGCGGCCGTGGGGGCCGTCACCGTCACGTTCTGGCTGGCGTTCGTGTTGATCAGCTTGATCGGCACGATGTAGCGCGAGTAGTTGAAGTTGAAGTCCACCACCATGATCTGCAGGTAGACCGTCTCGCCCGCCGCGGTGCCAAAGCCCGCGATGAAGTTGGGCGAGCTCGCATTGGGCACCGTGACCCCCGGACTCTCAATGACGCCCTGCTGGTCCTGGGGCGGCGAAAAGTTCCAGTTGTTGGCGGTATTGGACGCCGTGATGACGCCCGAGCCCGGGGTACGGCCCAGCTGGGCGTACATGATGCGAATGGGTCCGGTGTAGTTGGCGTCCGTCTTGATCTTGAAGTCCACGCTGTTGGTGAAGGTGGACCCGGCCAGAGGGGTCGTGCCGTCGGCGCGCGTGAAGCTGATCTGGGCGGGCTCAGGGCTCACGGCCGTGTCGAAGGCTGGGCGCTGCACCAGCTGCACGCTGGGGGTATCGGTGCCCACCATCACGCCGTACAGGTCAGAGCCGGCCATGCCGGTCTTGCGCGCCTTGAGGTCATAGGTGCCGGCGCTCAGGCCGTTCAGGGTGAACTGACCGTTGGCGTCTGTGGTCACGGTGCCCAGGGTGGTGCCGCCCTGCATCACGGTGATGGTGCTGCCAGCCACGGGGGCGCCGATGTTCTGGTCCACCACGGTGCCGCGCAGAGGCGCGGTGGCGGCCGTGATTGCCACGGTCACCTCGGTGCTGGCGCTGGTCTTGTTGCCGGCGGCGTCGTAGGCAGTCGCTGTGTAGGTCTTTTTGCCGTTTTGCACGGCGTTCAGGCTGACCGTCATTTCAAAGGGTGCGGTGGTGTCCTCACCCAGCTTGGTGGTGCCTTCAAAGAACTCCACCTTGGTCACGCCCACGTTATCCGCAGCAGTGGCTCTGAGGGTAACAGTGCCCGCTGCGGTCACGGGGTTGGGAGTAGCCGTCAGTGACACGGTGGGAGCGGTGACGTCGGTAATCGTCACATTGACTTCGGTATTGGCGCTGGCTTTGTTACCGGCCGCGTCGTAGGCAGTGGCGGTATAGGTCTTCTTGCCGTTGTTGGCAATGGTGACTGCCACAGGCAATTCGTAGGGGGCCGTGGTGTCCTCGCCCAGCTTGGTCGCGCCGTCATAGAACTCAACCTTGGTCACGCCCACATCGTCACTGACGGCGGCCTTCAGGGTGAAGGTGCCGTTGGCGGTCACGGGATTGGGGGTGGCGCTGAGGGCAATGGTGGGCGCCGTGGTGTCTGCAGGCGTGGTCGGCGGGTTGCAGCCGATCAGAAGGGTGCCGAGCACGAAGGCGGAGCCGATAGACAGGGGTTTCAGGGCCATGGGTGAAAGTGACTCCTTACGAAGAGAGCAGGCGGAGAACAGGTGACCAGACGACACCAATTGCGCAGAGACGTGGGGGCCACCGTTCATGCAGAAACAACGAGTGCAGATGAAATTGAGATGTAGCTCGTGAAAGGAATCTTAGAGCGCGCTCTGGAGAAGGTCAATGAACGCAGCTCACTTTCCCCCATTGAATGAATCCATATTGTCTAGACAACTTTGCATCATGTCTAAAATCACATTTTCTGGCTTAACGTGCCTGTCTTTCGCTCTTTTCACTGGGGTGTGCCTGACTTCAGGGACCCTCCCCACCGGGGCGCTTTCGTGTAGACGTGAAAAACCTTACACTGGCCGGTACACCGTACAGCGCCATTTCAGCCTGTACCGGGAGGAACTATGAAACGAAGCGCACTCCTGCTGGCCCTGCTGGGCGCCGCCTCGCTGGCCTCGGCCACGCCCTCTGCCAACGCGCCAGTCACCCTTCCCTCAGGCGTGGTGGTCAAGGACGTGATGCCGGGTTACCTGCGGGGCAACGGCGGCTCGTACGAAGGACATGACAACAAGGTGCTCGTCTGCCACGCCACGAGCGCTGTGGACAACAACGCTTACGTGGTCATCAGCATCTCGGCGGCGGCGCTCGAAGCCCACCTTGCCCACGAGCACAAGAACGCGGGCGGCGGCCGCCAGCACCGCGACGCGCTGTATCTGGGCAGCCTGAGCTGCGGTTACAAGCCCAGCTGAGTCTGCCCGCAACCTGAAAGCCGCCGCCCAGGAAAATGCTCCGGGCGGCGGCTTTCAGGCTGCGCTTATTTCGATACTCGCTTCGCTCGGTTGATCTGGGGACCAGCAGCGGAGTGACTTAACTTTGCAGGGCGTGCCAGGTGTTGGGGCCCACCACGCCGTCGGCACCCAGGCCCCGGCTGGTCTGAAAGTTCCGGACCGCTGTTTCGGTGCCGGCCCCGAACACGCCGTCCACCGCCACGCTGTAGCCGCGCGCCGCCAGCTGGCCCTGGGCTGCCTGCACCGCCGGCCCGCTGTCGCCCCGCCGCACGGTGCGGATCAGGCGCTCCCAGGTGGCCGAACCGATCACGCCGTCAGGGGTCAGGCCCACGCCGCTCTGAAAGGCGCGCACCGCACTCGCCGTGCCACTGCCGTAGGTGCCGTCGGCAGTCAGGCTCTGCCCGGCAGCCAGCAACAGGCGCTGGGCACTGCGCACCCGCTCACCGGTCATGGGGGCGCGGGTGGTGGGCCACAGGCGCAGACTCACGCCCAGCCGGGCCGCCACATCGGCGCGCAACTGCGGCAGTTTGGCGTACAGCACGTCGCCGGGGCAGTCGGTGTTGTTGAAATCGCGGTGGCCGTACAGCTCGCTGGCGGGAATGCCGTACTGCTGGCACAGCCACGCGCACAGGCCCACCAGGGCGCTGTACTGCCCGCCCGGGGGCGAGACGGTCATGTAGGTGCCCTCGTTCTCAATGCCCACCGAGACGTCATTGAAGCCGTCGCAGTGGGCGCCCTGCACGTGCTGCTGCCCACCCTGGGCCGCTTCGAGGCTGCGGTGGCGGCCTTCGAGCACATAGCCGCCCCGGCTGATGGTGAACTGCTGGCCCGAATCAATCCAGCCACGAGAGAAGTGGCTTTGCTGAATGGAGCGGGCGAGGCTGTACGCCTGGGCGCGCGAGAGGTCGCTGGTGTTGGCACTGGCGGTGTGGTGCACAATCAGGCGCGTGGGCCGCGCCGAGAGCAACACAATGGGCGACCTGGGGGCCTGAGCGGCCCAGGCGGCTGTGCCCGCCACCGAAGGTGAGGCGACCGCCAGGGCATTCAGGGGGGTCTGGGGCAGGGCCGGGCTGGCGACCTTCACGCCGCAGCTGGCCAGAAAAGCGCCACCGCCCACCAGGGCCCCCAGGCGCAGCAGGTCGCGCCGGGTCAAGACATTTTTGGCCGCCATCTGTCAGTTCCAGGCGCAGTGCACGTGGTTGCTGTGCCCGCCGGGCGGATCGTAGTAGGCGTTGAAGGTCTGGCTGGGGTCGCTGCCCGCCGCAATGCAGGCGTTGCGCGCGGCCGTGTGGGCGCTGTTGGGGCTGGCGAGGCTCACGCCGTTCCAGGTGCCGATGTCCAGGGCCAGCCCGGCGTAGTGGTCGGAATAGGTGGAATGCACGCCGCCCGCAATGGACGTGATGTACATGGAATTGTTCGCGCCCATGCTGGCCAGCCCCTGCAGCATGGACCGCTTCAGGGCCACGGTCAGGCCGCAGTTGGCGTTGCTGGCGCAGCCGCGCGTGGCGAGGCGACCGGCCGCCGTGTCCACGATGTTCTGCCGGGGATTGCCGTTTACCGTGGAGCTGCTGGTGCCCAGCGTGATACGGCTGTTGTTCAGAATCTGGCTGGCGAGGCTGGCGGTGGTGCCGGTGCCGCCGGTGCTGCTGCCCGTCACCAGCGCGTGCCAGGTGTTCAGACCCACCACGCCGTCGGCGCTGAGGCCACGTTTGCTCTGGAAGTCGCGCACGGCGGTATTGGTGCCCGCGCCAAACACGCCGTCCACGGTCACGCTGCCGTAGCCGTAACCGCTGCGCAGCTGGTCCTGCACGGCGCGCACGGCGTTGTTGCTGTCACCCTGGCGCACCGTGGCGATCAGTTTTTCCCAGGTGTTGCCCCCCACGATGCCATCCACCGTCAGGCCGCTCGCCCGCTGGAAGTTGCGCACGGCGGTGTCGGTGCCGGCGCCAAAAGCCCCGTCCACACTCAGGGTCTGGCCCCGGTGGCGCAGCAGATACTGCAGCGTGACCACATCGCGGCCACTGTCACCCTGGCGCAGCGCCTGCCACGTCAGCACTGACTGTGCACTCAGCCGGGCGGCTTCTGGGCCGGACGCCAGCTGGGGAGAGGACGGAGCGCTACAGGCAGCCAGCAGCGCAGGCAAGAGGACCAGCAGACGGGCGTTCGTCATGTCACCTCCGGGCGCAAACCGCGCGCCAGCACGCGAATCCAGCGCTGGGGCCGATGGTTGGAACCGGTCACAGGGGCGCTGAATTGTCGTGTGGCCTCACCCTACCCCAGCCCGCCGGACAGGTGGCGACAGGTGGTCAGAACCACTCGGGCGACATGTCTAGAGCGGTGGTGTCGGCGGCGGCCAGCAGTTCGATGTGCACGCGAATTCTGGGCAGTTCATGCAACGCAAAGAATCGGGCAGCCTGCAGCTTGCCCTGGTAAAAAGCAGTGTCTTCTCCGCGCGCGGTGGGCAGGGCGCGGGCCGCTGCCGCCGCCTGCCGCAGCCACATCCAGCCCAACACCACGCCGCCCAGCAGTTCCAGGGCGCTGTGGGCCCCGGCCAGCACCCGTTCCGGGCCCAGGTCGGCGGCGCGGGCCAGCAGGGCCCCCAGGGCCGCCGGGCCCGCCTGCGCCGCCCCGCGCACGCCTGAACGAATCTCATCCAGGCCAGTCAGGGGCTCACTGGCCGCCAGGTCCGCCTCCAGGCGCGTCAGCAGCACGCTCAGGCCCCGCCCGCCCGCCTGCGTGAGCTTGCGGCCCAGCAGATCGGCGGCCTGAATGCCTTCCGTGCCCTCGTGGATAGGGTTGAGGCGGTTGTCACGGTAGTACATCTCGACAGGGAAATCCCGGGTATAGCCCGCGCCGCCCATCACCTGAATGGCGTCGCTGAGGGCGGCCTGAACATGGCGGCTGGGCCAGCTTTTGACGATGGGCGTGAGCAGGTCCAGCAGCAGCCCTGTGTCCGCGCGCGCCTCCTGGGGCCCGGTGTGCAGGTCGTCCACCAGTGCGCAGGCATACAGCCCCAGGGCCAGCCCCCCTTCCACGGTGGCCTTCTGGCGCAGCAGCAGGCGGCGCACATCGGCGTGTTCAATGATGGGCACCGGGGGCGAGAGCGGATCACGCGCGCCCGGGCGCCGCCCCTGCCGGCGTTCACGGGCGTAGGCGAGGCTGTGCTGGTAGCCGGCACTGCCCAGCATGACTGCGCCCAGACCCACGCCAATGCGGGCCTCGTTCATCATGTGGAACATCTGCGCCAAGCCCTGCCCCGGCGCCCCCACCAGTTCGCCCACCGTTTCGCCGCCCTCGCCAAAGTTCAGCAGCGTGTTCACGGTGCCCCGGTAACCCAGTTTGTGGTTCAGGCCCGCCAGCACCACATGGTTGGTCTCTCCGGGCGAGCCGTCCTGGCGCAGGCGAAAGCGGGGCACCAGAAACAGGCTGATGCCGCGCACACCTGCCTCGCCCCCCGCCATGCGCGCCAGCACCAGATGCACGATGTTCTCGGTGAGTTCGTGTTCGCCGCCCGAAATCCACATCTTGGTGCCGCGAATGGCGTAGGTGCCGTCGGGGCGTGGCGTGGCAGTGGTGGAAATGTCCGCCAGCCCGGAGCCCGCCTGCGGTTCAGACAGCGCCATGGTGCCGAACCAGCGGCCCTCCAGCAGCGGCATCATGTACCGCCGCTGCTGCTCCGGCGAGGCGAACTGCCGCTGCAGGTTGGCGTTGCCGATGGTCAGGAAGGGGTAGCCGCTGTAACCGATGTTGGCAGCCTGAAAATGCGCCATGGCCGCCTGCATGACCACCCAGGGCAGGGCCAGCCCACCCAGTTCCTCGTCGTGGTGGGCGCTGAAAAAGCCGGCTTCCCGGAATGCCTGCATGGCCGCCTGCGCGGAGAGGGGCAGCACCACCCGGCCTTCACGCAGCGTGGGCTCGTGCTCGTCGGCCTCGCGGGCATACGGCGCAAAGTGACGCTCGGCCACGTCCAAGGCCAGGGTCAGCACCGCCTCGTAGTCCTCGCGGGTATGACTGGAAAAGCGCGCGCGGGCGGTCAGGGCGGCGGTATCAAGCACCTCGAACAGCTGGAAATTCAGGTCGCGGCGGCTGAGCACAGGGGGCATGGCAGGTCTCCTTGGAGGCGAAAGATGGGGCCAGAGCGGAAGGTGTCCGTAGACGTACAGTATGAACGCCTGCGTTAAGATGGGGCCACCTATACGGAGGTGTTTCCATGCGCGCCCTGACCTGTACGGCCTTTGCCCCGCCCGAAGCCCTGACCCTGCAAGACCGCCCCGATCCGCTGCCCGGCCCCGGCGAGGTGACGCTGGAGGTCCGCGCCGCCAGCGTGAATTACCCCGACGCCCTGATGGTGCAGGGGCTGTATCAGGTGCGCCCGCCCCTGCCCTTTACCCCCGGCGCCGAGGCCGCCGGGGTGATCACGGCGCTGGGCGAGGGGGTACGCGGCCTGCAGGTGGGTGAGCGCGTGGCCGCCTTTACCGGCACCGGCGCCTTTGCCACGCACCTGACCGCTGCGGCGGGCGCGGTCTTTCCGCTGCCCGAGCACCTGAACTTTGAGGTGGCGGCCACCCTGCCACTGGCCTACGGCACGGCCATGCACGCGCTGCTGGACCGGGGGAAGGTGCAGCCCGGCGAAACGCTGCTGGTGCTGGGGGCCGCCGGGGGCGTGGGGCTGGCGGCCGTGATGATCGGCAAGGCGCTGGGCGCGCGGGTGATCGCCGCGGCGGGCAGCGAGGAACGCCTCGCCCTGGCGCGGGCCCACGGCGCAGATGAAACGGTCAACTACGAAACGGAGGACCTGAAGGCCGCCCTCAAAGCCCTGACCGGCCGCGCGGGCGTGGACGCCGTGCTGGACCCGGTGGGGGGCCGCTGGGCCGAGGACGCCTTTCGCAGCCTGGGCTGGGGCGGGCGCTACCTGGTGGTGGGCTTTGCCGGCGGGGAGATTCCGCGCCTGCCGCTGAACCTGCCGCTGCTGAAGGGCGCGGGCGTGGTGGGCGTGTTCTGGGGCGAATACGCCCGGCGCAACCCGGCCGGGAACGCGGCCCATCTGGCGCAGCTGGCCGAGTGGATTGCGGCCGGCACCGTTCGCCCGTTGGTCAGCGCCCGCTACCCCCTGGCCGAGGCGCCGCGCGCCCTGCGGGACCTGCTGGAACGCCGGGTGACCGGCAAGGTGGTGGTGGTGCCTTGACCGGTCCCACCTTCTACACCACGGCTGAACTGGCGCGCGCCGCCGGAGTGACCCGGCGCACCGTGATGCACTACGCCGAACTGGGCCTGCTGACCCCCGATCAGGTCACGGCCTCGGGGCGGTCGCTGTACGGGCCCTACGCCCTGCGGCTGCTGCGCGACCTGCTGGACCTGCGCGCCCTGGGCATGACTCTGGAAGAGGCGCGCGACATGGTGACCCTGCGCCGCGCCACCCACGATGTCAGCGGCGCCTACCGCCACGACTGGACCCGGGCCGACGTGCCTCTTGACGACGAGCGGCTGCAGGCGCTGCAGGGCCGCCTGCGCGCCATTCAGAGCGCCTACGAGCGGCAGGCCGAGAATCTGGCCCGCTTTGACCGCTGGCTGACCAAGCGCTTTACCGGCACGCCAGAGACCTAGGCGGGGCGCCCAGTTGGGCCGGTTCGCCACAGCCTTCTCCCGCCCGCCTTTAGTCGTCGTCCGGGTCGGCCTCGGTTTCTATGTCACCGCGCGCCACGGCGCGGGCCAGGGCCGCGTGGTCGCGCTCGGCCTGATCGGCGTAGGCCACCCCGAAGTCGCCGGTGGCTTCATCGAAGTTCTCGCCGCCGCCCAGGTAGGCGCCCAGAGCCACGGCGTCTCCGGTGCGGGCGTGGGCACGGGCCAGGGCCCAGCCGCACAGCTCGGCAATCTCCTCCAGGGTGCGGGGACTGACGGCCTGCAGGTCAAAGCGGCCCTTGAGGTCGCGCAGCTGCCGCACATAGGCAAAGTGGTGGCCGCCCGAGCACCAGCCCAGGAAGGGATCGCTGGCCGCCTGCATGAGCTGCTGCCCGCGCACGATGCGGTGGGCAGCGTTCTTGGCCACGGTCGGCCCGGCGTGGGGCTCCAGCACACTGGGGCGGGCCTCTTTGACCTGCAGGAACAACACGTCGTCGCCGTCGGCGGCCAGCAGCAGCACCAGCACCCGGCGCCCGCAGCTGCCCACACCCGTCACCTTCAGCGCCCAGTCGGCCAGGTGATAGCGCGAGAGCAGCATGCGGCGGTCCGGCGCCACGCTGTCGAGGTAGCACGCCTTGACACCTTCGAGCATCGCCTCGGCCTGGGGATCGCTGGTGTGCACCAGCAGCGGGGGATCGTCGCGCAGGCGCCAGCCGGCGGGGGTGTGGACCGCCAGCTTTTTCAGGGTATGCAGGTGGGTGCGGGTACTGGCCTTGGCAAACATGGCCTGCCCGTGGGCGCGGGCGTCGGCGGCCATGTCGGCCAGCGCTTCAGAAGCGTCAATGCGGTCGTACCACACGTCAATGTGCGGCTGCCGGGCATAGGCGCGCAGATGCAGGCGGTAAGCGCGGGCGGCGCTGCGGGCGGCAAACTGGGCGTCAGCCGCGCTGTGGCCTGCCTCGCGCGCCGCCAGCACCAGACTGGCCGAGAGGCGGCGCACGTCCCACTCCCAGGGGGCGCGCAGGGTTTCATCAAAGTCATTCAGGTCGAACACCAGGTTGCGCTCACCCGTGGCAAAGGCGCCGAAATTGGCGCAGTGGGCGTCGCCGCAGGTCTGTACCCGCTCGCCGGTCACCGGCGTGGTGGCCAGATCGGCGGCCATCAGGGCGGCGGTGCCCCGGAAAAAGGCGAAGGGGCTGGCCACCATGCGCCCGTAGCGCAGCGGCAGCAGGTGCGGCATGCAGCCGCTGGCGCTGGCCTGTAGGGCCTGCAACACGTGCTCGGGGCGGTCGCCCGGGGCCTCGAAGGTGGCGTGGGCACGGCGCGGCAACACGGCGCGCAGCGCCCGGCCCTGGGCGCGGCGCTCGGACCGGGGGGGCAGCGGGGTGGGCGAAAAAGGATCATGCATGGCGCCACCCATCGTGTCATGTCTGCTGCGGCGCAGGGTAAAGACTTCCGGGCGTGGCGCTGCCAGGGGCCCACCCGGCATGATGGAGCGCACGGAGGCCCCATGACCGACACACAGACTGAAGTGATTCGCAATGACGAAGCCGCCCGCTATGAACTGCGCCGGGGCACCGAGGTGCTGGGCTACGCCGAGTTCCGGCCCGCCGGTGAGGGCGCGGTGATGCTGCCCCACACGGTGGTGGAAGAAAGGTACGAAGGCCAGGGCCTGGGCAGCCTGCTGGCCCGGGGCGCCCTGGACGACGTTCGCGCGCAGGGCCAGCGGGTGGTGCCCATGTGCCCGTTTATCGCCGCCTACATTCAGCGCCACCCCGAATACACCGACCTGGTGCACCCGCAGCAGCGCGGGGTCTTTGGGCTGTAGGGCAAGCTCAGCTCCTGGCCTCGTCTGCCGCCCCCCGGGCGGCGCCGCGCGCCTTGGCGGCGTACATGGCCTGATCGGCCTGGTGCAGCAGGGCCCCGGCGTCCATGCGCCCCTGGCCCCAGCCCACACCCAGACTGGCCCCCACCCTGACCCCCTGAATGGGCGCGCGGCCCAGTTCGCGGACAAAACGCGCGGCCAGTTGCGCGGCGCCCTCGCCGTCGGTGTGGGGCAGGATCACCGCGAACTCGTCGCCGCCCCAGCGGAACACCGTGTCCGAGGCGCGCACGCTGCGCCGCAGAATGTCGGCCACGGTCACCAGCGCGGCGTCCCCCGCCGCGTGGCCCAGGGTGTCGTTGATGGCCTTGAAGTTCGTCAGGTCGGCAAGCAGCAGCGCCAGCGGCTGTCCATGCCGCTCGGCCGCCGCGAGGTGCCCGGCCAGCACGTCGTTGAAGTGGCGGCGGTTGTACAGCCCAGTCAGCACGTCGGTGCGCGCCGAACGCTCCACCAGTTCCCGCTGCCGGCTACCGTGCATCAGCACCGCCGCCTGCACGCAGAACGACCCCATGGTTTCCACCGAGTCGGCCGCGAAAGCAAATTCGCTGGTAAAGGAGTCCAGATTCATCAGGGCGTACACGTCGCCCCCGTACAGAATCGGCACGGTGATGGTGGCCCGGATATGGTCCATGGAGGGCAGCAGGCTGGTGTAGGTCAGGCCGCCCATCAGGTAATCGGTGCGGTGCACCGCCGCCGCCCCTTGGGTCATGACCCGGGGAATACCCTCGTCCCAGAGGGCCTGCCCCGCGCCATACCAGGTGTCGCGCGTGTCTTCCACACTGAACGACACGCCCCGCAGTTCGGCCCAGTCGTGGTTGACCAGGGCCGCGTAATCAAACCGGTCCTCCCGGCGCAGCAGCAGTGAGCCGCCCTCGGCGCCGGGCACCAGGGCCACCGCCGCTTCCAGCAGCGGTTGATACAGCTCGTCGGGCGGGCGGCTGATGAGCTCGTGCTGCAGGTCCAGCAGGCTCTGCAGGCGCCCACGCAGTTCCAGCTGTTCCAGTTCCAGGCCCAGCAGCGCCATGACCGCCTCCACGTGGGCCAGCGCCTCGCCCGCCAGCCCAGCCTGACCGGGCAGCCACGCGGCCAGCCGGGGAAAGGCCCGGCCCTGCACCGGCACCAGCAGGCCGTCGCCGCGCCGCACAGCCTCGCCCCGGGCGAAAATCTGCCATTCTGCAGCCAACAGGGGCGCGGGCAGGGGCCGCGCTGGCCCCGCGCCGCGCAGCGCGAACACGCCGCCCTGCAGGGCCAGGAGGGCGGCTTCATCCAGAGCCGCGTCGCCCAGAGCTGAACCACGCCGCAGGGCGCCCAGCATCAGCGCCAGCAGCTCGTCGGTGCCGCGCACCGCCCGCGCGGCGCGCAGCAGCGCCGTCCACTGCTCTGCATGTTGTGCGACTCCTGCCATCTGGCCCCCGATGTTAACGTCGGGTCAGTTTGCCACAGGCGGCCTCACAGAACTCTTGAGCGGCGGCCCTGAACGGGTTGCGTGGAGTGCGCAGGGCAGCAACGCGCCGCGCTGGGCCAGTCTTTCATACGGGTTCCGAAAAATTCCGTAACGTGTTACGGAATTTTTCCGACCAGCGGAAGAAAGAAAAAATACGGATTTCCGGGAATTGGAGGAACATCCGGCTCTTTCCCGGATGTTACGGAAATGGACGGAATGCGTATCAGGCTCCGTCCAGCCAGCTCAGCAGCACGCCCTTGGGCTGGGCGCCCACCAGGCGGCCAGTCAGCTGCCCCTGGCGGTAGAGCAGCAGGGTGGGAATGCCCTGCACGCCCAGCGCCGAGGCGTGGCGGCCATGTTCGTCCACGTTCACCTTGACCACCCGGACCCGGCCGGCCCGCTCCCGGGCAATCTCTTCGAGCACCGGGCCCACCACCCGGCAGGGCCCGCACCACGGCGCCCAGAAATCCACGATCACCGGCACCGCCGCCTGAACGTCCGTGTCCAGAGAGTCGTCGGTGCCGTCGTGCAGCCAGGGCAGGGCCGCGCCGCAACGGGCGCAGACCGGCACCTGGCCCTGGGGAACAGCGGCCACGCGGTTGCGCGCGCCGCACTGGGAACAGGACAGAGGCGTCATGGCTTCAGTGTGCCCGGACAGGAAGAAGGGTGTCCTTGACGCTTTCTTGAGCGCCCCGCGCCCCCCAGCTGCAGCGCCAGGATAGCGGCCGGAATCAGGGCGAGTGTCGTGCGGGGAGACAGCGTCAGCGTTTCGGTGCCCGTGCCCAGCGTCACCTCGCCGTCCACAGCGGTGACTACAGCGGGGCGGCCCCCGGTGCCAGCCCTGCCCCGCCACGCTGGGCCCGCAGGGTGATACGGATTCCGAAAAATTCCGTAACATATTACGGAATTTTTCCGACCGGAGGAAGAAGGAACAGATGCGGATTTCCGGGAATTGGACCTGAAAGGCTCCGTAGGAGCGGAACATCCGGCTCCTTCCCGGATGTTACGGAAATGAACGGCAGTCCGTATGAAATGCTCGCAGCCCACCGGCTCGCCCGGCACTCTGGGGCCGGTCCCAGTGGAAGACGCGGCAGGTCGTGTCTGACGCCTGCTGCAGTTTGTAGGTCAGCAGGCCTGGGCCCAGCGCGTGCAGGGTGCCGGCCGGAATGAAGCCGGAATGGAGAGGGTGTCGCCGGGGCGCGGGGTCAGCCGGGCGCAGCAGCCCAGCACCGCGCCCGCCCGGATCGCGCGCGTCAGGGTCCGGGCGCCGGGCCCGCCCGTAGTTCGGTGCCCCCGGCCGCCTCTAGCACATGCCAGCTCCCGGTCTTGCCACGTTCCTGCGGGCCTACCAGGGCACGGACCTGCCCGTCGTCCGGATGCACACCTGCAGGCTCAGCCAGTCCTGGCAGTCCAGCAGTTTTACCAGCAAGGGTAAAGGGCTGCAGGTGCGCCTGACCCAGCATCTCGTGGGGAAAGGTGTCGCACAGGCGCTGCACGGTCCTGTCCTCAAAGGGGCTGCCACACGCTGGCCATCGGCCAGCCACGCCTTGCCAGTGGGCACGCTGTCCGGACCCGGTGGGGCCGGCCGGGCGCCGCCCCACACCCGGCCCTGAAAGCGCGGGTTCAGGCGCAGCGCGGCCGGAAGGGCTGCTTTCAGTGGGCCGCTTTGCTCTTACCAGGGCGCAGGTGCAGCAGCCCGGCGATCAACCCGCCCAGCACCAGCCCCACCAGCCCGGAACCCAGCGTCTCGACCAGCCACTCCACGAAGCCCTCGGCAAAGGGCACCGCGTGCCCGGCCGCCACTGCCAGATCGTGCAGGAAGTGCGCGGGGCCGCCCAGGCCAAACTTCGCCAGGCCGTCAAGCACGATGTGACCGCCCACCCACAGCATGGCTGCCGTGCCAATGACCGACAGGGCCCCCAGCACCACCGGCATACCCTTGACCAGGCCGCGCCCCAGTGCACGGGCAGCGCCGGAGCCGCTTTGCGCCAGGCGCAGGCCGAAGTCGTCCATCTTCACAATCAGTCCCACCACGCCGTACACCAGCGCGGTGATGATCAGCGCCACCACCAGCAGAATCACGGCGCGCAGCGCGAAGGGCTCGTTCGCCACCTCGGCCAGGGCAATGGCCATGATTTCCGCCGACAGAATGAAGTCGGTGCGGATCGCCCCGGCCACCATCTGCTGCTCGTGGGCCTCGCTACTCAGCTTGGCCTCGGACTCGGCGGCGCTCTCGTGGTGGCCGCCAAAGGCTTCAATGACCTTCTCAGCACCCTCAAAGCACAGGTACGCCCCGCCCACCATCAGAATGGGCGTGATGGCCCAGGGCAGAAACTGGCTGAGCAGCAGCGCCACAGGCAGGATAAACAGCACCTTGTTGCGCAGCGAGCCGCGCGCGATGCGCCAGATGATCGGCAGTTCGCGCTCGGGCCGGAACCCGGTGACATAGCGCGGGGTCACGGCGGTGTCGTCCACCACCACGCCAATGGCCTTGGTGCCGGCCTTGGCCGCCGCCGCGCCGATGTCGTCAATGGACGCCGCCGCCAGCCGCGCAATGGCCGCCACATCGTCCAGCAGGGCCACCAGCCCGCCGCTCATCGGGGGCCTCCGGGGGTGTGGGGGGCCAGGAACAGAACAGAAAGAACACGCATCCTGCTCAGCCTAAAGCATGGCCCGGGGGGGACGGGGGCAGGGCGCGGCGGCGCGGGGCTTAGGCATCCTTGAGAAGAGCGGCGCCTGTCCTCACTGCTGGGCCTGCCCCTGGCCCTGCGACCGTCTGAGGTGCCCCCCTTGCCTTGCTAGAATGGCGTTCCCTTGCCCGAGTCTGCCGCCCTCTCCGCTGTTGTGCCCCTGTGACCCCGGTCCACGAGCTGTCCCTGTCGGCCCTGGCCAGCCTGCTGGCCGCCAGCGACGACGCGCTGTTTGTGCTGGATGAACACGGACGTTTTGTGTACGCCAACGACGCGGCAGGCGCCGTGGTGGGGCGCCGGGGCGCTGATCTGAGCGGGCTGTCACTGGAAACCGATTTCGCCCACGCCTTCAGCCCGCGCTGGCTCAGCGAAAGCCGCCGGGCGCGCGCTGAGGGCCGCCGGGTGGAGTACGACGCCTTTAATCCGGCGCTGGGTGGGTGGGTGCGGGTGCAGGTGACGCCGCACGGGAGTCACCTCGCCGTGCAGCTGCGCGACGTGAGCGCCCAGTACCGCTCCGCTGCCCTGCAGCAGATCACGGCGGCCCTGGCCCAGGCGGGCACCCTGGCCGAGGTGGTGCAGGTCACGCTGCGCGAGACGGCGGCGGCGGCCGGCGCGGCCATGGCGGCCCTGGTGCGCCCCACCGCCGACGGCGAGCACCTGGAACTGGTGGGCGACACCGGGTATCCGCCCGAACTGCGCGCGCGCTTTGCCCGCTTTCCCCTGAGTCTGGATATTCCCCCCTGTGAGGTGGCCCGCAGCGGGCAGGCCACCTATGTGGAGGGCGACACCTTCGACGCGCGGTATCCGGGCTCGGTGGGGGTACGCGCCGCGCAGACGCGCAGCATGGCGGCGCTGCCGCTCTCGGTGGACGGGCAGCTGTGGGGTGTGCTGGCCCTGAGCTTCCGGGACCTGCGGCAGTTTCACCCCCACGAGCGCGAGTTCTTTGAGGCGCTCCTGGGCCAGTGTGCCCAGGCGCTCAGCCGCGTGCGCGCCCAGGCCCAGCTGCAGGAAGAGGCCGAAGCCCTGCGGCGCCTCAACCACAGCGGGCAGCTGGTGGCGGCCGAGCTGGACCTGGGCCGCATGGTGCAGGCGGTCACCGACGCGGGGGTGGAGCTCAGCGGCGCGCAGTTCGGGGCCTTTTTTTACAACGTTGTGGGCGAGGGACAGGAGAGCTACATGCTCTATACCCTCTCCGGCGTGCCCAGGGAGGCGTTTGACCGGTTTCCCATGCCGCGCAACACCCAGATTTTCGCCCCCACCTTCACTGCGCAGGGAGTGGTGCGCTCGGACGACATCACGCAGGACCCGCGCTATGGGCACAGCGCCCCGCACCACGGCATGCCTGCCGGGCACCTGCCAGTGCGCAGCTACCTCGCCGTGCCGGTGGTGTCGCGTTCTGGCGAGGTACTGGGCGGGCTGTTTTTCGGGCACGCCGAGACCGGGGTGTTCACGGCGCGCGCCGAGGAACTGCTGCAGGCCCTGGCGGCGCAGGCAGCGGTGGGCATGGACAACGCCCGGCTGTACCAGCAGCTGCAAGACAGCCACCGGCTGCTGGAGGCGCGGGTGGAGGCGCGCACCCACGAACTGGAAGCGCAGGCGGCGGCCCTGGAGGCGTTCGTGCGCTTTACCGAGGCCGCCGGCACCACCACCGAGGTCCTGACCCTGGCGCGTGAGGCCATGGGCGTGTTTCGCCGCTTCTTTGCCCAGTGCAGCGCGGCCTATTACGAGCGCGACGGCGAGCTCTGGCGCGCCCAGGTGTGGACTGAGGACCTGGAACCGGCCGTGATTCAGAGCATCACGGCGGGCGTGCCCGCAGAAGCCCCCACCTTTGCCGACGCCGCGCGCACCCGCGCCCCGGTCTTCGTGGACGGCTGGGATCCGGCGCACGAACAGGTGGCGGCCACCGAGGCCTACGGCACCGTGGCGCTGTACCCCATGGTGGTGGAGGATGAGGTGGTGGGACTGCTGGCCGTGGGGCTCAAGAACACCCGGCAGTGGGGTGAGCACA
The DNA here is from genome assembly GCF_003028415.1 of Deinococcus arcticus. Taxonomy (NCBI): domain Bacteria; kingdom Thermotogati; phylum Deinococcota; class Deinococci; order Deinococcales; family Deinococcaceae; genus Deinococcus; species Deinococcus arcticus. Next base: position 148,737 of record NZ_PYSV01000005.1, on the reverse strand, counting down.
GCCGGGCGGTGGTGCGCTCCACCGGGCGCAGCCTGAACCTGTCGCTGGAGCGCGCCGCCGTATCGCTGCAGCTGCAAAAGCAGCGCGACGCCCTGCAGGCCCGCACCCAGGCCCTGGAAGCCTTCGAGGGCCTGACGCGCAACCTGACCCTGGAAGCCGACTCCTACAGCCTGATCACGCGCGCCCAGCACATCATGCTCTCGCTGTTGCCCGAGGGGTACTCGATCTACTGGGAACGCGAGGGCGACACCTGGCAGGCCAGAACCCAGCTGGGCGACCTGCACAGCGCCGAGTTGCAGCGGCAGGTGGACGCCGGCTTTCCCTATGAGACCACCCGCACTGTCCGCCTGCCCTTTGAAACCGGCGAGCCGCTGTATCAGGACGAGTACGACCGCACCAACGACGGCCTGGACAGCACCGTGGCGCACATCAGCGCCACAGCCTCGCTGCCGGTGCGGGTGGGGGACCGGGTACAGGGCGTGATTGTGGTGGGCCTGTTTGGCGCCCGGCGCTGGACGGCCACCGACCGGGCGGTGCTGGCCACCGTGATGCGCAGTGTGGGCCTGACCCTGGAGGGCGCCGAGCATGCCCGCGCGCTGCAGGAACGCACCCGCGACCTGGAACGCTCCAACGCCGACCTGGAACGCTTTGCCTACGTGGCCAGCCACGACCTGCAAGAACCGCTGCGCACCATTGCCAGTTTTGCCGAGTTGATCGAGCGCCGCTACGGCGAGCGGCTGGACGACCGGGGGCGGCAGTATCTGCAGTTTGTTACGCGCGGCGCCGAACGCATGAAGGTCCTGATTGACGATCTGCTGGTGTTCTCGCGCCTGAACGTGGTGCGTGAGCCGCTGGTGCCTCTGGCGCTGGCGGGCCCACTGCAAGACGCCCTGGACAGCCTGCACGGCGCCGCCGAGCGCAGCGGGGCCCGCGTGACCTGGGGCGCCTTGCCCGAGGTGCTGGGCGTGCGCTCCGAACTGGCGCAGCTGTTTCAGAATCTGCTGGGCAACGCCATCAAGTTCCGCCGCGAGGGGGCCTCTCCCCAGATTGAGGTGCAGGCCCGTCCCGCCGAGAATGGCGGCTGGCAGATCGAGGTGCGCGACAACGGCATTGGCTTTGAAGTCCAGTACGCCGAGCGAATTTTCGAGATGTTCCAGCGCCTGCACGGCCGCGACCGCTTTGAAGGCACCGGCATGGGGCTGGCCATCGTGCGCAAGATTCTGGACCACCACGGCGGGCAGATCTGGGCCTCGTCGGTGCCGGGGCAGGGCAGCACCTTTACGTTCACGCTGCAGGCGGCGCCCGGCGCTGCCGAGCCGCCCGCATGACGGCGCCCACCCACTGGCCCGCTGCCCCCCTGAACGCCGAGCAGCGGGCCGTGGTGGCGCGTGCCGCCGAGGCGGTCCGCACCCATACGCCCGCCTGCGAGGCCGCGCAGGACGTGACCCCGGAGGCCGCCCAGGCGCTGCGGGCCAGCGGCTACACCCGCCTGACCCTGCCCTCTTCTGCGGGTGGCCTGGGGGCCACGCTGAGCGGCTTTGCCCAGGCGCAGCTGACCCTGGGCGAGCAGGGGGCCAGCCTCGCGCTGGTGCTGGCCATGCACGGGCACGTGACGGGCGCCGCGCTTCAGGGCCGCACGCTGCCGGACGAACTGCTCTTGGCCCTGGCGGGGGCGTGCAGACGCGGCGAGCTGGTCAACGCCCTGGCCAGCGAACCGGAACTGGGCAGCCCGTCGCGCGGGGGCCAGCCTCGCACGGCCGCCACGCCGGACGGCGCCGGCTGGCGCGTCAGCGGGCGCAAAACCTGGAGCACGGGCGCGCGGGCCCTGCACTGGGCGCTGGTGCAGGCGGCCCTGCCAGACGGCGGCGTGGGGCGATTCTGGGTGGACCTGCGGGGAAACGGCGTGCACCTTGAACCCACGTGGCACGGCGCCCTGGCCCTGCGCGGCAGCGGCAGCCACGACGTGGTGTTTCAGGGGGCGCCAGCCGGGCTGTGGGCCCCCGCCGAACCCCATGCGGCAAGCAGCGCGTGGTTCTGGACGGCGGTGGCCGCCACCTACCTGGGGGTGGGGTTTGCGGCCTTGAAGGCATTGACGGCCTACGCCCACAAGCGCGTGCCCACCGCGCTGGGCGCTCCACTGGCCACCCTGCCCCAGCTGCAGGAGGGCGTGGGGCGCCTGGGCACCGGGCTGCTGGCGGCGCGGGCGCTGCTCTGGCAGGCGGCGGCCGGCTGGGACGCGGCCCCGGGGGCCGCCGCCCTGCCCCTGCTGGGCGCGGCGAAGGCGCTGTGTACGAATGCCGCCGTGGACGCCACCGATCAGGCCCTGCGGCTGGCGGGCGGCGCCGCGCTGACGCCGGCCCTGCCCCTGGAGCGGCTGCTGCGCGACGCGCGCGCGGGCCTGACCCACCCCCCGGCCGATGACCGGGCCTTTGCAGGCCTGGGTGTGGCCCTGCTGGCCGCAGACGCGCCGCCCCCGTCCCCCACCCCGTAAGCGCGCGAAATGCGCCCCGGCGCACGGCGCCCCCTGCCCAGCGGCGGGTACGATGCCCCGCAGGATGACGCCTGCCCTGCGCCTGGACCGGGGGACCCTCGTGATGACCGAGGTGCCCGGGCCCGTGCGTGACCAGTTTCTGTGGGACGCGCGCAGCCAGTCGTGGCGGGCGCCGGGCCGGGCCTACCGCGCGGTGGTGGAGGCCCTGCGCGAAGCTGGCGTGCCCTTCCGCGACAGCGCCGCCGCCTTCGAGAAGCTGGAACTGGGCTTTGCGCGCGACGTGACCCCCTACGTGCACCAGACCCGCGCCCTGAACGCCTGGAAACGGGCCGGGCGCCGGGGGGTGGTGGTGCTGCCCACGGGGGCCGGCAAGACGCTGGTGGCACAACTGGCGCTGCGCGATACGCCCCGCAGCGCCCTGATCTGCGTGCCCACGCTGGACCTGCTGCACCAGTGGTATGCCGGGCTGGTGGCCGCCTTCCCCGACGGGCAGGTGGGCCTGCTGGGCGGCGGCAGCCACGACGAGACGCCGCTGCTGGTCAGCACCTACGATTCGGCGGCCATTCACGCCGAGACGCTGGCCGGGCGCTACGCCCTGCAGATTTTCGATGAAGCCCACCACCTGCCGGGCGACTTTACCCGCGTGATTGCCGAGATGGGGCTCGCGCCCTACCGCCTGGGCCTGACCGCCACGCCCAAACGCAGCGACGGCCGCGAGCGTGACCTGGACACCCTGATTGGCCCGGTGGTGTTCCACGCCGCCCCCGAAGACCTCTCGGGCGACACGCTGGCGCCCTACAAGGAAGTGGTGATCCGGGTGTCGCTGAGTCCCTTTGAGCAGCGCCGCTACGACGACCTGATCGCGCAGCGCAACGAATTCCTGCGCCTGAGCGGCATCCGGCTGGGGTCCATTGAGGGCTGGAAACAGTTCGTGATGAGCAGCGGCACCCCCCATGGCCGCCGCGCCATGCTGGCCCACCGCGAGGCCCGCTCGCTGGCCTACGGCACGGGCGGCAAACTGCGCGTGCTGGAAGAGGTGCTGGCCAACCACCCCCAGGCGCGCACCCTGATCTTTACCGACGACAACGCCACCGTCTACCGCATCAGCCGCGAATTCCTGATTCCGGCAATCACGCACCAGACGCCCGTGAAGGAGCGCCACGCCCTGCTGGACAAGTTCCGCTCTGGGGCGTACCGCCTTCTGGTGACCAGCCGGGTGCTGAACGAGGGCGTGGACGTGCCGGAAGCCAGCGTGGCGGTGGTGCTGTCCGGCACCGCCACCGAGCGCGAGCATATTCAGCGGCTGGGCCGCATTCTGCGCCGCGCGCCCGGCAAACAGGCGGTGCTGTACGAGGTGATTACCCAGGGCACCAGCGAGGAGCGCGTGAGCCAGCAGCGCCGGGGGCAGTGGAAGGCCCCCGCCGAGGACGATTTTGGGGTGCTGAATGCTTCCGACTGAGCTGCTGATCTTCCGGGTCAAGGCCGGCCTGGTGGAGCCCCGGCGCCTGAAGCCCACCACCCAGAACCTCGCGCTGGCGCAGACCCTGATCGGCGCCTTTGAAGCCCACATCGGCAAACGGCGCTTTGAACTGGACGATGAACTGCGCACCCTGGAAGCGGGGCGCCAGGACTTCAAGGTGCTGCGCGGGCTGGCGCACCTGCTGACCAACCTGGGCACCTTCGAGGCCGCCGGGCCCGTGGAGCCGGGCGTGGTGCGCGCCCGCGTGTTCGAACTGGCCCAGGCGGGGGTGCCCAGCCGCCGAACCACCACGCTGGTGCTGGAGCAGGCAGGCCGCTCGCTGGGCCTGGAACGGCCCCTGAGCCCGGACGAACTGACGGCCGCCCTGTACGCTGACCTGCCGGACCAGCAGACCCTGGTGGCCTTTGAGCCGCCTGCCCCGCTGGAACTGATTCACCGCTACGATCTGGCGCAGGCGCAGGGCACCCTCTACCGGGCGTCCGAACTGGTGATCACCGCGCGGCGCAACGAACCGGCGCGCTACAAGCAGCTGCTGAAATACCTGAAGTTCTTTGGCCTGATGGCCACCGTGGAAGGCGACGCCAACCTGGGCTTTACCCTCACGCTGGACGGCCCGGCCAGCCTCTTCGGGCAGACCACCCGCTATGGCCTGAGCATGGCCAAGTTTCTGCCGGCCCTGCTGCACGTGACAAAGTGGGACCTGAGCGCCACCTTGAGGCCCCGGCGCGACCTCGCGTGGGTGGACCCCGCCGACACCGAATGGTCGTTTCAGCTCACGAGTGAAGACGGCTACGTCAGCCACTACGCTCCCCCACAGGAGCACGACAGCGCCCTGGAATCCGGCTTTGCCGAGCGCTTTGCCAAGCTGGATACGCCCTGGCAGCTGGAGCGTGAGGTGGACCTTGTGCCGGTGCCGGGCGGGGTAATTCTGCCGGACTTCCGGCTGGTGCAGGGCGAGCGCTCGGTGCTGGTGGAAATCGTGGGCTACTGGCGCCCGGAGTACCTGCGCAAGAAATTCGAGCTGCTGCGCAAAGCCGGGCGCCGTGACGTGATCGTGTGCGTGAGCGAGCGCCTGAACCTGGAACGCGCCGGGGTGGACCCCAGCGATTTTGGCGACCGCGTGGTGTGGTTCAAGGGCGTGCTGAACCCCAGGGACGTGCTGGCCCTGGCCGAGCGCTACGCCGTGCGCGAAGGCGAATGACCCAATGGAAGCGGGCACCCATGGGAGGGTGCCCGGCTCAAGTCATCGGTGGGGAAGCTCACTCCTGTGTTCCGTCCTGGGGCACGCGGCCCGGGTACATCACCGGAATGGAAATCAGGGGCAGGGCAATCGCGGCCAGGGCAAACAGCAGTTCCATACCTGCAGTGTGCCCCGGGGGCAGCGCGCGCAGATGACGTGACCTTCAGTCAGTCTGGAGCGGCCCTTGAGCGGGCATAGAGCGGAGCTTCAGGCTGAGATCAGCAAGCTGACGGGGTGGAATTTTCGTCGTGCATGGCGTTACATTCTGCCCGCACCGTACACTGGGCGCATGACCCCGGACGAGGCGCGGGCGCTGCTGCTGGCCTGCTTTCAGGAGGCGCTGGCGGCCACCGCGCCGGGGCGTCTGCTGGCGCCATACCTGCAGGCGCCGCCGCCTGCCGTCGTGCTGGCGGTGGGCAAGGCGGCGGCCCCCATGATGTCGGCCGCGCTGGCCGCTTACCCAGGCGTGCCCGGGCTGGTCGTGCTACCTGACGGAGCCGCTGCGCCGCCGTGGCCCCCAAATGTCACGGTCCGCCGCGCTGGCCACCCGCACCCGGATCACCGCAGTGTGGCGGCGGCCCGGGAAGCCCTGGGGCTGCTGGCAGCGCTGAAACCTGGGACCGAGGCGCTGGTCCTGCTGTCTGGTGGGGGCAGCGCCCTGCTGTGTGCGCCACGCGGGGTCACCCTGGCCCAGAAAGCGGCCCTGAGCGCTGAACTGATGCGTGCCGGGGCCGATATTCACGCCCTGAACACCGTGCGCCGCCACCTGTCGCGCGTGAAGGGGGGCCAGCTGGCGGCGGCCACCCGAGCCCGGGTGCGCGCGTGGCTGCTCAGCGACGTGGTGGGCGACGATCCGGCCACCATCGCCAGCGGGCCCACGGTGCCCGACCCCAGCACCTTTGCCGACGCCCTGGGGGTGCTGGACCGCTTTGGGGTGGCGGCGCCGGAGGCCCGGGCTGTTCTGGAGGCGGGCGCCCGGGGTGAACACGAGGACACCCCCACGGCTCTGCCCCATGCCCACGCCCAGGTAATCGGTGGAAACCGCGACCTGCTGCGAGCGGCGCAGGCAGCCCTGCAGGCCCGGGGCTTCCCGGCTATGATCCTGGGCGACACCTTCACGGGCGAGGCGCGCGAGCTGGCCGCCTTTCATGGAGCCCTGGTCCGCAGCGTGCAGGCGCACGGCACGCCCTGGCCTGCCCCGGTGGCCCTCCTCTCGGGCGGTGAGGCCACCGTGACAGTGCGGGGCAGCGGCCACGGCGGGCGGAACACCGAATTTGCGCTGGCCCTGGCGCTGGCTGGCCCGGGGGTGTATGCCCTCTCGGCAGGCTCGGACGGGGTGGATGGCACCAGCGGCGGCGCAGGCGCTCTGGTCACGCCCAACACGCTGGCCCGCGCCGGAGCCCTGGGACTGGACCCCCAGCGGGCGCTGCGCGAGAACGACGCCGGCTCATTTTTTGGCGCGCTGGGCGACTTGGTGGTCACCGGCCCCACCGGACAAAACCTGAATGATCTGCGGATGGTGCTGGTGCCGGGCCCTGGACTGGCGTAACCCCGCACAGGTACAGCCCCGCCCTGTCCAGGATTCTGTGCCTCACCTGCGGCCCGGCTCGTTCGGTTCACCCCCTACCCTGACAGGATGATGAAGAAACGCGCACTGACCATCGCCGCCCTGAGCGCGGCCCTGCTGCTGGGCGGCGCCACGGTGGCCGTCGTGGCGGCCCAGCAGACCCAGAAGGACGTGCAGGCCCAACTGGGCCGCACCCAGAAAGCCCTTACTGAAAGCGGCCTGGCGCGCATGGTCAGTGAGCCCTACCAGGGCACGGCCTTTGGCGGCACCCAGGTCACGACCATTACCCTGATGCCTGAAACCGCCGATCCTATGGTGATCAAGCTGAACAGCCGCGTGTACAACGGTCCGTTCCCGCAGGGCAAACGCTTTGGGGCCGCCACCGTGATCACCGACGTGCAGTTCGAGCCGGGGGTGCAGGCCCAGCTGGACCGGGCGTTTGGCGGCCAGAAAATCTCGCTGCGCACCGACATTCAGTTTGGCGGCCACAGCGTGACGACGTTCAACGTGCCGGCCGGCACCATCACGGCCGAGGGAACCACCACGCGCTGGCAGGCGGCCAGCGGCACGGTGCGTGCCACCGAACGCGAGGTGTTCTCGGCCGGGCAGTGGCCAGGGCTGGTGATTGAAGACCAGGATATGCGGATGACCCTGGGTTCTGCCAGCTGGCAGATGAATGCCAGTCAGCAGCCAGACACGCTGGGCGACGGCAAGGGGCAGTTCACCCTGGCCAGCCTGGAGGCCGGCGCCCCGGGCGGGCAGGTCCTGAAACTCGACCGCCTGACCGTGACCTCCACGACCCGCAGCCAGGGCCCGCTGATGAGTTCGGCGGTGGGCTACGGCGCCGAGCGCCTGGAAGTGGCCGGCAAGACGCTGGACAAGCTGCAGCTGAACATGACCCTGAACAACCTGGACCGCAAGGCCATGGAGCAGCTGAGCGCCCTGACCCGAACCAGGAAGACGCCAGATGACGCGGCGGTCAATACCCTGATCACCGCGCTGCTGAAGGCCGGGCCCACCCTGGTGCTGGACCGTCTGTCGGTGGGACAGGGTAAGGACGAGGTGAAATTCAACGGGCAGGTGGGGTTCAAGGGTGCAGCCACCACCGACTGGGCGGCCGTGCTGGACAGTCCCGAACTGCTGATGGGCCTGCTGGATGTGCGCCTGCACGGCGAGGGCGAGGCGCAGGCTCTGAACACCCTGGCGGCCACCCTGGCGCCCGATCCCAGCATGGCCCAGGGGCTTATACAGGCCGGCGAGGAGAACGGCCTGCTGGTGCGCCGGGGCTCTCGTCTGGTCACCGACCTGAACATGGATCAGGCGGGCCTGAAGGTGAACGGTCAGCCGCTGCAGTAAGCGCTCTTCCCAAGGCGCGCCCAGCCGGTTGAGCCTGGCTGGGCGCCGCTGTGTCTGGACCCGTCTGACAGCGGACCTGGGCAACCGGGCACAGAACGCACAGGGCCTGCTCGCGCCATTTCGCACGGGCGGGGCTTGGAACCGGCGGGATCGGCCGCTGGGTGGCAGCGGCCTATTCCCCTTTGAATCAGCCCACAACCCAGCGCGACGCCCGGGCCCACCGCCCTTCAATGTCGCCCGCGCCGCTATTCTCTGCAACGACTTGCTTTTTCGCTGCAGCCGCCCTCCGGGGCTCAGCCCTCGTCCAACGCCACAAAGCGCAGGTCCAGGCCGGGCAGACGCTGAATAAAGGTGTCCAGCAGATGCAGGGCGCCGACAAGGTCGCGTTCATCCACCACCTCTACGGGGCTGTGGGTGTAGCGGTTGGCCACGGACACGGTACCGGCAGGAATCCCGTGGCCGCTGTACTGCAGCGCGCCCGCATCAGTCCCGATGCCGCGCAGCAGTTCGTGCTGAATGGGCACACCGCTGGCATCGGCGGCGGCGATCAGCCCCCGCCGGATGGCCGGGTGGGCCAGCGCGGAAAAGTCCATGACCTTGACTGCTGGACCGCTGCCCAGCCCCAGGTGACAGGCACCAAACTCCGGGGTGTCGTCGGCGGCCGTCATGTCCAGGGCCAGGGCCGCGTCGGCAACGTGGGCCTGGGCCACCGCCTGGGCCCCGCGCAGGCCTACCTCTTCCTGCACAGTGAACGCAAAAATCACGGTCACGGGGGGCGGCGTGTCCTGATAGTGCTCAAGCAGCGCCAGCAGCACGGCGCACCCGGCGCGGTCATCCACCGCGTGCGCGGTGTAGCGCCCGGTGTTCACCCCCAGTTCGGTCAGGATGCCCACAAAGCCCACCGGGTCGCCCAGTTGCACGCCCATGCCCACCGCCTCGTCCGCACTGCGCGCGCCGATGTCCACGTACAGCTCGGGGTGCGGCACCACGCGCTGGCGGTCGGCGTCGGTAAGCAGGTGGGCGCTCTTGGTGCCAATCACGCCCAGCAGCCGTGACTGCTGGGTGCGCACCCACACGCGCTGGGCCGGCAGAATGCGGTCATCGGTGCCGCCCACCTTGTCCAGCCGCAAAAAGCCGCCCGGGGTAATCTGCCGCACCCGGAAACCCACCTCGTCCATGTGGGCGGCCAGCAGCAGGCGCCGGGCGCCTTCGGCGGCGGCGCGGCGCACGGCAATCACATTGCCAAAGGCGTCCACGCGCACCTCGTCGGCCAGGGCGGAGGCCGCGCGGTACACCGCGCGCACCACGTCTCCTTCGCTGCCGCTGGGCCCGGTCAGGCGAACCAACTGGCGCAGATGGGCAATCACAGGGGGCTCACTGCGCTCCCGGTCCGGGGCCAGAGACAGTGGGTGGTCTGACATCCCGCCATTAGACCGCACGCGGGACCCCGGCCCCTTGAGCAAGCCCTTAGGCGCGGCCAGAGGCCCGCATTCAGTCAACCTTGTGAGTCCCGGCGCCCGGGTGGGCGGGCCCCACATACTGCGGGGCGATGACGCTTCCCGAACCCCTTGGCTTCGTGCAGGTGCGCGGCGCGCGGGAACACAACCTCAAGGACGTGTCCCTGCAGCTGCCCAGAGACGCCCTGGTGGTGTTTACCGGGGTCTCGGGCTCTGGCAAGTCGTCGCTGGCGTTTGGCACGCTGTACGCCGAGGCGCAGCGGCGCTACCTCGAATCGGTCTCGCCCTACGCCCGGCGACTGTTTCACCAGGTGGGCGCGCCGGATGTCGACGCCATTGACGGCCTGCCGCCTGCCGTGGCCCTGCAGCAGCAGCGCGGCGCGCCCACCAGCCGCTCCTCGGTGGGCAGCGTGACCACCCTGTCCAATCTGGTGCGCATGCTGTATTCCCGGGCCGGCGACTACCCCGAAGGGCAGGGCATCATTTACGCCGAGGGCTTTTCGCCCAACACCCCGGAAGGGGCCTGTGCCCACTGTCACGGTCTGGGACAGGTGTACGAGGTCACAGAAGCGTCCATGGTGCCGGACCCCTCGCTCACCATCCGGGAGCGGGCCGTGGCAGCGTGGCCGCAGGCCTGGGGCGGGCAGAACCAGCGCGACATTCTGGTCAGCCTGGGCACCAATGTGGACGTGCCGTGGCGCGATCTGCCGCAGGACACCCGCGACTGGATTCTGTTCACCGAGGAGCAGCCAGTGGTGCCGGTGTATCCAGGCTTCACGCCGGAAGACACCCGCCGGGCGGTGAAGCGCAAACTGACCCCCGGGTACATGGGCACCTTCAGCAGTGCGCGCCGGCACGTACTGCACACGTTTGCCAACAGTGAGAGTGCCGCCATGAAACGGCGGGTGCAGGCGTATATGGTGTCGGCGCCGTGCCCGGTGTGTCAGGGCAAGCGCCTGCGCCCCGAAGCCCTGGCGGTGCGGTTTGCCGGGCACGACATCACCGAGTTTTCGCGGCTGCCGCTTCAGGCGCTTTCAACACTGCTGCGCCCATTTGCCAACGGGGAGGAACGGGGCCACGCCCAGCTGCAGGCCACCCGTCCGGAGCAGGCCGCCGCGCAGGAGCGGATGGCCGCCGACCTGTGCGCCCGCCTGGAGGTGCTGCTGGACCTGGGGCTGGGCTACCTGGGGCTGGACCGCTCCACCCCCACCCTGTCGCCCGGCGAGTTGCAGCGCCTGCGGCTGGCCACGCAGCTGTATTCGCACCTGTTCGGCGTGGTGTACGTCCTGGATGAACCTTCCGCCGGCCTGCACCCCGCCGACACCGAGGCGCTGCTGGGCGCCCTGGACCGCCTGAAGGCCGCCGGCAACTCACTGTTCGTGGTGGAGCATGATCTGGACGTGGTGCGCCGCGCCGACTGGCTGGTGGACGTGGGCCCCGGCGCAGGGGAACAGGGCGGCGAGATTCTGTACAGTGGCCCGCCCAGCGGCCTGCAGGCGGTGGCGGCCTCCCAGACAGCGCGCTACCTCTTCGCTGGGCCTCAGCGCGTTGCCCGGCCAGCCCGCGTGCCATTGGGCTGGATAGAGCTGAGCGGCGTGACGCGGCACAATCTGCGCGACCTGCAGGTGCGCTTTCCGCTGGGTGTGCTGACCAGCGTCACCGGCGTGTCCGGCTCTGGGAAGTCCACCCTGGTGAGTCAGGTGCTGGTGGACACCCTGGCTGCCCAGCTGGGCCAGAGCCCACCCGCCGAAGACGAGGAGAATCTGCAGACCCCAGCCGCCGTGACCGCGCAGCTGGGCGGCGACGTGCACACCCTGTCGCGGCTGGTGCGGGTGGATCAGCGGCCTATTGGGCGCACGCCGCGCAGTAACCTGGCCACGTACACCGGCCTGTTCGACGACGTGCGCAAGCTGTTCGCCCAGACACCCCTGGCCCGGCAGCGCCGCTACAGCGCCGGGCGCTTCTCGTTCAACGTGAAAGGAGGCCGCTGCGAACACTGTCAGGGCGAAGGCTGGGTGACGGTTGAATTGCTGTTCCTGCCCAGCGTGTACGCCCCCTGCCCGGTGTGTCACGGCGCCCGCTACAACGCCCAGACACTGGAAGTAGAGTACCGGGGCAAGACCATTGCCCAGGTGCTGAACCTGACTGTGGACGCCGCCTGGACCTTTTTTCAGGAGGACGCGGCCGTGTTCCGCGCGCTGGACACCCTGCGGGAAGTGGGGCTGGGGTACCTGCGCCTGGGGCAGCCCGCCACCGAACTCTCCGGCGGAGAGGCGCAGCGCATCAAACTGGCCACCGAACTGCAGCGTGCCGGGCGCGGCCACACGGTGTACGTGCTGGACGAACCCACCACCGGCCTGCACCCCGCCGATGTGGAGCGGCTGCGCCGCCAGCTGTTCCGGCTGATCGAGGCGGGTCACACGGTGATTGCCGTGGAGCACGACATGCAGCTTGTGACCGCCAGCGACTGGGTGATTGACATCGGGCCGGGTGCTGGGGACCAGGGAGGGCAGATCGTGGCCCAGGGCACCCCGCAGGAGGTGGCGCTGGTGGCGGAGAGCCGCACGGCGCCTTACCTTGCCCGCGCGCTTCAGGCCCAGGGTGGCGCCAGCGGCCACCCCACCTGAGGTGCAGCAGAAGCGGACGGCTCCAGAGGCAGTGTTCAGCCGCCTGCGCTCGCGGGCCTGACTGCTGAACGAACCCCCGTTCGGACGGCCAGCGGTGCCCGAGGGCCAAGTGGCGGAGCGCTGGAAGGTCGGGGGGCTTCCAGTTCGCTTCCTTGCACAGTGGCGGCCTCGTGGCCCAAGGCGCGCCGAACCCAGCGACTGGGCTCGGCACCGCGCCACCAGCACCCGCAAGGTGGCGGACCGAGGGAGCGAGAGGCCCGCTGTCTGTGGCGACCCTGGTGCGGTCGTCGTCCGCCCTGCTGCCCCACCGACCGGGCGGCGCGGTGCATGAGGCCCTGAGGGTCGGCTCAAGGGCGTGATGTGGGTGCCAGGGCACCTTGGCGGTGGGTCATCGCAACGCTCCTGCACAGGCAGTGGTCAATTCCGAACCCGCTTTAAGCCGGCTGTCATGTGATCGCCAGGGCCAGGGCGTTCACTGGTCAGGTGGGAAGCCGCCGCCCGCGCGCTTTGCCGCAGAGGAGATTCTGTGACCACCAGCCTCTCGTGGCCTCACCTCCCCAAGGTTTTTCAGGACCGGACAGAAGCTGGGCAGCTGCTGGGCGCAGTTCTGGCGGCCCGTGGCCCCTGGCCCAGCGCCGTGGTCCTGGCCCTACCGCGGGGTGGCGTGCCGGTGGCGGCTGAGGTGGCGCAGGCGCTGCAGGCACCACTGGACGTAGTTCTGGTGCGCAAATTGGGGCTGCCCACGGCCCCGGAAGTGGCGATGGGCGCGCTGGCCTCCGGAGGGGTGAAGTGGCTGAACGAGGCGCTGATGGCCCGCCTGAGTGTCTCGGTCGGCGCGCTGGCGCAGGTGCAGGCCCGCGAGGCACAGGAACTGGCCCGCCGCGAGGCCCTGTACCGCGCTGGCCGGAGTCCCCTGAACCTCACGGGCCACACGGCCCTGCTGGTGGACGACGGCCTGGCCACAGGCGCCACCATGCGCGCGGCGGTGCAGGCCGGGCGGTTCCTGGGCGCGGAGCGGATCGTGGTGGCGGTGCCGGTGGCCCCACCCGAGACCTGTGCCGACCTGCGCGCCGAGGCCGACGAGGTGGTGTGCCTGCACACGCCGCCCCACTTTCAGGCTGTGGGCCAGTTCTACGGCGATTTCACGCAGACGACCGACGACGAGGTGCTGGCCCTGCTGGCTGGGCCCTGAGCCCGCACCCTTCCGCACCTCGGCACCCTCGCCGGGGTTCCCACCTTCAGGAGGCTCTATGACGCAGGCCGAGAAAAAGAACGACCCCAACCACAAGCACGACCGTGACAACGACCCCAAACCCGGCGGACAGCGCGACCCCGGCAACGGCCAGTCCAGCGCTGACGAGAAGAACGGCGACGGCCGCCGCAATGGCAGTGAAAGTGGCGGCGGCCAGCGTGGGGGCAATGACAAGTAGTTGGCGGTAATCGCCCCTTCTCCAGACCATGAGTCCAGGCCATTGAGAGGCGCCCCAGGCATACGATCTTGGGGCGCCTCTTCTCTCTGCTGCCTTACTGCGTGGGCGGCAGGTCCGGCACAGTACCGGTGCAGGTGGGGGTCACGGCCAGAATCTGGCAGACCTTCTGCCCGGTGGCGTTCACGCCTGCTGCGCCGGCAGGCGGCTTGGCATACACACGCTCTTTCCAGATCTGCCACAGCATCATGCCATCGCCGGGGCGGCCCCTGTTCTTCATGTAGGTGGCCAGGGTTTCCACGTTGTAATAGCGGGTGGCCTCGTTGTTGGTGCCGGTATTCATCTCGGCGTCGTAGACGGTCCCAGGTTCGGCATTCAGTTTCAGCACGGCGCCGCCGCTGCCTTCAGGAGCCACCTCCAGACCCATGGCAATGGGGCCGCTGTAAATGGCGCGGTAGCTCTCGTACCCCTCACGCGGGTCGTAGTAGGTGCCGCCGTCGTAGGACATGAGGTTCACGCGGTCAATCTTGGCGCCCAGATCGCGCACCACGCGGTACATGGTGCCCCCGAAGGGACTGCCCCACTGCACCTTGCCCTCCTCCCAGGGGGTGCCCTTCACGTAGTAGGCCCCCGTGCTCCAGCCCGCAATGCTGATCTGCAGGTTCAGACCGCGCGCGGCAATCTCGGCGTCCAGGGTATTGATGATGTTCTTGATCTCGGCGTCCTTGGTGCAGGCAAACTGCGCGGCGTCCAGCTTGTTGCAGGTGCTGCCGCTGGATTCCCAGTCAATATCCACGCCACTGGCGCCCAGGTCCTGCGCAAGGTCCACCACGCGCGCGGCGCTGAAGTTGCTCCACTGGCTGCCCTGGCTGTACGACCAGCCCCCCACACTCACCCACACCCGGGTGCCGCGCGCCTTCAGAGCGGCAATGTTGTTGCGCAGCGTCTGGGCCTGGGCGGCTGTGAACTTGCGCTGCCCATTGGGTGTGCTGGCCCCTTCGGCAAACTCGAAGCCCGCCACCGCCTGATCGAAGGCGTAGCTGCCCCTCACATACGTCGTATCTGGCCGCGCGAACGACAGGTTCAGGTCGGTGTAATAGGGCGGAACAGTGCTGGTCGTGAGGTCGTTGACGCTCGTCTGCCAGGTCCCGGCGTAACCCACGTAAATGGCTTTCCCCGTGGGTGGTGGGGGCGTGGTGCCGATGGAGACAGTGACCGAGGCGGACGCGGAAGTGCTGTTCCCCGCCGCATCAAACGCTCTGGCCGTGTACGTCCGCGTGCCATTGTGGGCACTCGTCACGTTCTCACTTGCCGTATACGGCGCCGTCGTATCTGTCCCCAGCAAGGTCGAGCCCTGATAGAACTCCACCTTCGTCACCCCCACGTTATCGCCCGCACTGGCACTCAAACTCACTGCACCGGCACTGGTCACCGCACCTGGGCTCGCACTCAGGCTCACCGTGGGGGCCGTGGTGTCGCCCCCGGGCGGGGGCGTCACCGTGCCACTGCAACTGGCGCCGTTCAGGGTGCAGGTGTTCACCCCACTGAGCTGCCCGCTGCCGTCATAGCCGATGGTGACACTGCCGCCCGCCGGAATGGTGGCCCCGCCCCAGCTGTTGGGAGTGACGGTGTACAGCCCGCTGCTGTCCCGGCTGATGGCGCCGCCGGCGCCCCAGACCGAACTGCCCGCAGCGGCAGTGCCATTGAACTTGAACTTCAGGGTCCAGCCCTGGATGGCGCTGGGGCCAGGGTTGCGCAGGGTAATGCGGCCGGTAAAGCCCGTGTCCCACGCCCCCGTGCTGTCAAACGTCGCCGTCAATCCCGTCGCCTGCCCCTGCAGCGCAGAGCGGGTGGTCTGGGGCGACCCCGGTTCAGGTCCCTGAGAACACGCCGCCAGCGAGAGCAGCGCAGTCAACAGCAACTGTGGACGGATACGTGGAAATCGGAACATAGGCCCTCCTTCGGAACAAGGCGGTGGAAGGGAAGCCGACACGGGGCCGGCCAGCCACTGGATTGGGGGAACGTCCTATTCATACGCCATGACAGATGGCAAAGATGAAAATTAATTTCCCTTCCCTAGACAGGTGAAATGGAATGGTCTTCAGAAAAGACCTCTAATAGCCACTTTCGCTCCAGACAGGAGGCTTCGCTTCTGCGGTCTATTCCAAAAATTTCAGACTCTGGACTAAATATGTTGAAAATTATTTCCACAGTCCATTCCCCTGCCCGCCATTCCCCTGCCCGCCATTCCCCTGCCCGGCACTGAACTTTGCGCGGGCTGGTCGTGGCCTGTCGCAAGGCGGCGGCTGCGGTCCACCCTGATCTTTGTGGGCCCCTGGTTCAGCCCAGAGAGGTGCTACGAGTTCCGAACAATTCCGGAACACATGACGTAATGGTTCCGACTGGAGGAACTCGCAGCGCGGCGGAGCAGGAACAGAGACGGCTGTCCGGGCCTTGGACCGCCCCCAGCCGAAGGCGGGGAACATCCCCCTTCTTCCCGGATGTTCCGGACATGAACGGCCGTCCGTCTCAGAGCTGCCGAACCGCGGAGACAGAGATACGGCAGGAGATGCCGGCAGCAGCGACTGCGGCCATACGGGCCGAGGAGCCACAACCGGCGGCCCTGCAGCGCCGCAGCGGTAAGGTCCTCCACACCTGCCGCTCCAGAGTCAGGCAGCCAATATCCCATTGACAATCTTCTATGTATCTCTTATTTTACATCCATGGATTTCGATGGAACAGCAACTGTATTCAAGGCGCTGGGAGACGCGCACCGCCTCCGGGCGCTGCATTTCCTGGCCACTGCAGATGCCGGCTGCTGCTCGACTGGACAGGGGGTCTGTACCTGCGATGTGCAGCAGCAGCTGGGCCTGAGCCAGCCCACAACCAGTCACCACATGAAGCTGCTTGTGGAGGCCGGTCTGGTGCACGCTGAAAAACGCAGCAAATGGACGTATTACACGCTCAGTCCCCGGGGCCTGTTGGTTGCCCGCACAGCGCTGGATGGGCTACTGGCAGCGGCGCCGTCCGCCCAGGAGGCCATATGAATCCTGTCACTCTGCAGGCCCCTGTCCCCAGCCATCATCAGCAGCTGCTCCGGGCGGCCGGGCAACGGCGCTGCGCCCATCTGGCCCAGCAGCCTTCGGCGCCGCCCAGGGCTGTTCTTTCCCATGGGCCCACCTTGTCCTGTTTTACCGCCTGAGCCCTGCCCCGCCTGCTGCCGTTTGCCTTTCCCCATCGAAGAACATCAATAAGGAGATTGCCATGTCCCAGCCCTTTCCCGTTCCTGGCCTGAGTGGGCCCCTCACCACCGAGGCGCTGATCACGGCCCTGCGCACCCTGCCCCAGCGCCCGCTGCGGTTTCACCTGCACGGCGAACAGCTGGTCCCGGCGGGCTACCACGTGACGGAAGTCAAGGCCGTGACCATCGAGGCGATGGACTGCGGCGGCCACGCCAGTGCGTGGCGCGAGACGGTGATTCAGCTGATGGACGGCTCGGCCGAAGAAAGGGTGGCCGGCTTCATGACGAACCGCAAATTCCTGGCCATCTACGACCGCGTGGTGAAGCACATTCCCGTGCGCCCTGACGCCGAAGTGCGCTTTGAATATGGGAACGCCGCAACCCCAGCGCTGCAGTACCACGTGACGCACGTTGACGTGGCCGCAGAGCAGATGACGGTGCATCTGCGTGCGCCTGGGGTGGAGTGCAAGGCTGGGGCCCGTTGCGGGGCGCCTGCCGGGGCCTCCGCCAAGGCATGTGCGCCGGAAGGGAGCTGCTGCGCGCCCCCGGCTCGGGTGTCGCTTGGCGGCTAAGGACGTTGCACCTCACGTTACGACTTTGCAGGAGAGCACCGCAAAGTCTCCACTCCCGGTGCAACGTCCTTTTTTCGAGACTCGCTCTGCGGCGCAGCTGTTCCAGCCCGCTCGGTTGATCTAAAGATCAACAGCGAGCGACTTAAAACCTGCGGGCGCGGAGGCAAGCAGGGTTCGCGCTCATAGCCGCGCTGCTCTCCACCGGAGTGGACCCTGCACTGTTCCAGGCCGGAAGCGCTGACAATCCGGCGCTGTTCTCCCCGTGCAGATCTGGCCGGGCGCCCGGCCAGCAGAGGGGTTCAGAGGGTGATTGCTCGCTGCCGCTGGCCTAAGGCATTCAACGAACCGGGCTGCTGGCCCAGAGCGACCCGGCGCCCTGCCCCCGCACCCGGACCCCAGCTTTCAATCTGTCCAGACTCAGGCTTTAATTGAGCATGGTCATCCCACGCCCTCACCTGCAGCGCTGGATGGCGGCTCGCAGCGGCGCATTCGCCCATCCGGTGTGCCTGTGGGACGATGGGCGCGCGGGGGGGGCCTTTTTCATTGAGGCGGCGGGCACACCCGCCCGGCCCCTGATCTGGCTGGAAGCCACCGAGGGCGACAGTGCCCAGGCCCACCTGCTGGGCAACAAACTGGCTGAAGCGGTGTACCGCGCCCTGGGAGCACAGCTGTTCGGGTACGGCATGCCCTGGACCTACGGCGTGGAGGTACTGCGGCGCTGCGTGGACCGCCTGGGGCCATGGGTTCTGGCCTTGGGCGGCGCCCAGCATGCCCCCGAACTGGCCCGCGCCCTGCTGGCCCTGCACGACGGGCAGACAGTCACGGTGCTGCAGGCCCCCGGGCCGCTGTCGCCCGCGGCGCTGTACCGGCAGGTGAGCGCCCTGGGGCCGGCGGAACTGGCCGTCCGCCCGGCTGAACTGCTGGCGTGGTTTCCCCAGGCGCCGCCCGGGCGCGCAGCCCTGCTGGAACTGCACGCCAAGGGCGAGGGACTGCTGCGGCCCGTGCTGGCAGCGATGGCCGGGCACCTGGGCGTGCCGGTGCCCCCGGAGCCCTCGCCCGATGGGCCGCGCTTTGCCCCCGGCGAGGAAGTCCAGGTAGAACCGGGCCGCCTGCTGGACGCCCTGATTCAGCGCGGGCGCTGGCCCGAAGCCCTGCCACTGGCGGTGCGCCTGGAGCCGCAGCGGGTGCCCTCACTGCTGGCCCAGGCAGGGCCCTACTTCCACGAACGTGGCCTGCACCACCGCCTCTATGAGCTGCTGGGCACCGTGGACGGCGAGGTGGCGGACACCGAAAGCGTGCTGCGCTGGCTGTACTCGGCGGCCCTGCGCACGGGCGCCGTTCGTACCGTGCAGCCGCGCGTGATTGCCCACCTCGCCGCGCACGAGGCCCCGGAACTGCGCGCCCTGTATGCCGGCACCGCCCTGAAGCTGGACGCCCGGCGCCGTGAGGTGGAACGCGCCGCCGGGGCGGCCCGGACCCCGCTGACCCTGTATTACCAGGGACTGACCCTGGCCGAGGAGGAGCCCACGGCGGCCCTGCCACTGCTGCGTGAAGCCGTGGACTGCGCCGAGCGCGACGGCACCCCGCACGAGATCGTGCGCAATGCCCAGGCGCTGGCGGCCACCTACACGCAGACCGGGCAGTACATTCACGCCTTGCACTGGACCGGCTACGCGCTGCGCCAGTACGACAACAACCGCCTGGGTGACTGGCAGCGCCGCCTGGCCGTACTGAACGAGTGGACCTATACCAGTCTGCTCAGTGGGCGCCTGGACGGCCTGGCGGGCATCCTGGCCGAGGCCGAGGCGCAACTGGCCACCGGGGCGGCGCAGGTTCTGTCGCTGTTTACCACCACGCTGGCCGACCACGCCCTGGTCAGTGGCGACCCCGTGCGGGCCCTGCACGCCTACGAACAGGCGCGGCAGGGCCAGCCGCGCACCCACCAGGGCTGGCACAGCACCCAGGTGGTGCGCGCCCTGCTGGAACTGGACCGGCCCGAACAGGCCCTGCGTGAAGCCGAAGAAGCGTACGCGCTCACGCAGCATGAAGCGCACACCTACGCCCGCTGGTCCACCCTGGCGCTGGGCATGGCGCAGGCGGCCCTGGCCCCCCAGCAGGCCGCGCCCCTGCTGGAAGATGCCCTGCGGGCTTTTGAGCAGCCCCTGAAAGCCGACACGCTGGTGCGGGCCGCCGCCTACCTGGCCTGCGCGCAGCTGAGCCTGGGCGCAGCCGATCAGGCGCGCGCCACCATGGGGCGGGTGGAGCCGCTGACCCGGGAACTGGGCGACTCGGGGCGACTGCTGCTGGGCGGGCCCGCGCGGCATTTTGCGCCGGTGTGGAACCTGCTGGCCCCGCCGCGCACCCTGGGTTTGCAGCTGCTGGGCGCCGCCGAGGTGCGCTGGGCCGAGCAGTCGCTGAAGGTGCAGCCGCGCCACCTGGAAATGCTGGTGCTGCTCAGCCTGTCTCCCGAGGGACTGAGCGGCGAGCGCTTTGCCACCCTGCTCTACCGCGACGAGGGTGTGGCGCGCTCGTCCCTGAAAGCGGGGCTCTCACGCCTGCGGGACCTGGTGCCGGTGGCTTCGCAGCCCTACCGGCTGCTGGTGCCGGTGAGTGCCGACTACCTGGAAGTGATGGCGCTGCTGCAGGCCGGTCGGGTGCCCGAGGCGCTGCGGCGCTACGGCGGCCCACTGCTGCCGGCCTCGGACGCGCCGGGCATCGTGGAGTACCGCGAACTGCTGCAGGAATCACTGCGGCAGGCGGTGCTGGGCTGGCGTGACCCGGCGCTGCTGGATGAACTGGCGGTCAAGCTACACGACGACCTGGAAGTGTGGGAAGCGGCCCTGGCCCGGCTGGACGAGGACCACCCCCGGCGCGCCCTGGCCGCCTCGCGCGTGCGCCAGCTGCGTGCCGCCTACGCCTGAGGGCCGCAGGGCCGCAGGCCCGGGGCCGGCCGCGCAGGCCACTTCAGCCCCTCGCTGCCAAGCCCCCGATCAACCGCGAGGGACTTAGCGCACCGGACAGGTCAGCGGCGGCGCGCAGGGCGGGTTCAGGTCCAGATGGGTGCCGCCGCCAGGCAGGCCCGCCCCGCCACTTTCGGCGTGGGCAGCAGAGCACAGGATCAACAGCAGGGCCAGCAGCGCGCGTGGAAGTCGGTTCATGACAGCACCTCGAGATGGAGGAAGTCGGGGATGGGCTCGAGCATGAGGGGCAGGAACTTCTTGAAATTGCGCTTGATGTCCGGGCAGGGCTGGCGGCCGTGGTCCATCTTTTCCAGCGGGCACGCCGCGCCGTGGCACGAGGGGCGAATGGCGCAGGACTGACAGGTGGTATCGGTCAGGGCATTGTCCTGCACCCAGGGCAGCAGCCGGGCCTGATCCAGCTGCAGGGTGCCGTCGGCGTGCAGCTGGCCCACGTGGTTGCGTTCGTCGTCCAGGGCCACCGTGCATTTGACCACCTGCCCGGAGGTGCGAATGGCAAAGGAATTGCCGCGTGCGGCGTAGCACACGCTGCCAAAAGGATTCAGGTTGGCGTGGCGCATGCCCAGGCCGCAGCTGCGCGCGTGCTCGTACAGCGGAATGGCGCGGTCAAAGCCGTCGTCCTGCTCATAGACGTTCAGCTCGTCGTCCCCCTCGCCGCCCCAGCGGCCCACCGGGTGGGTGTGCAGCTGAAACCGCGGATCGTGCCCGAAGGTCTCGCCCAGCAGCGAGATAAAGGCGGGCGTCTGGTCATAGTTGTCCGGGCTGAAGTTGATGCGCAGGGTACAGGTGAAATCCAGCGCCGAGGCTTTGAGGAACAGCAGGTTGGCCCAGATGGTGTCGAACGAGCCGCCGCCGCCCTGCAACTGCCGGGTGCGGTCATGAATGTCCTGCGGGCCGTCCAGCGTGATCTGAAAGTCGCGCAGGCCGTTTTCGATGAGCTGCGGGGCCAGTTCCGGGGTCAGGTAAAAGCCGTTGGTGGTGGCGTGGGCCATGTACTTGAAACCGTGCTCGGCACTCAGGGCCGTGAAGTGCGCAGAGAGCTCCTGCACCACCTCGTGCGCGTGCAGCGGCTCGCCGCCAAACCACGAGATGGACAGCAGCTTCAGACCTGGCGCGCGGCGGCTGACGAGCGCCTTGACCCCCTCGCGCACCTCTGGGCGCATCTGTCCGTGCAGAAATTTCTCGTAGCAGTAGGTGCAGCGGAAATTGCACTGCTCGGTGGAAAACAGAATCAGGTGCAACACGTCGTCGCGGAAAAATGCCGAGAGCTGCTGGCGTTTGGCCAGGGCAAACTCGTCGGTGTCGTGGGCAATCAGGTGGCCCTCTTCGCGCAGGCGCTTGGTCAGCGCATCGGCCGGGTCGGGCTGGGTACGCCGCAGCAACTCCAGCGCCCGCGCCGGGTACAGCGCGCCCTTGCCCGTGAAGGTGTTGTGCAGATACACACCGCGCTCGTGCCGGGCCTGCAGGGTGTAGCGCGAGCGTTTAAGCAGGGGGGCGGTCATGCGTAACCTCCGGGCTGAGGAGCGGGAGCAGGAAGCGGCACAGGCTGGGCGGCCAGCGCCTGGGCCACCAGCTCATAGGAGCGGCGCCGGGCGGCCGGGCAGTGCGTGATGGTGAGCAGCACGAGTTCGTCGGCGCCGTAGCGGCGGGCCAGGGCGCTCAGGGCGGCGCGCACCGTGCCCGGGTCGCCCACCACCAGCCGGGGATAGGCGTCCAGTACCCCCGGCAGGGCCGCCTGAGGGCTGGGCGGCGGCACCGGCTGGCCCCCGGGCGCCAACCCCTGCCCGGCCAGATAGGCCCGGTGGCTGCCGGCCAGCTGCAGGGCCTGGGCAGCTGTTTCAGCGCACACCACCGCCACGGCCAGGGCCACCCGGGGCCCCGGGTGCCGGGCCCCGCTGTGCGCCGCGCGGTACGCCGCCAGGGGTTCAGGGGTGCCCACCACGTTGCCGCTGCCGTAGTGCCAGCCCAGCCGCGCGGCCTGGGCAGCGCTGCGTTCACTGCTGCCCAGCAGCCAGCCCTCCACGCCGGCGCCCAGGGTGCGCAGGGCGCCGTCCAGTTCCTGCAGGCGCTCCGGCAGCGGCGCGGCGCGGCCTTCCAGGCGGGCGGCTGTCGCCTCGTCGGCGCCCACGCCGCCGGCAATGCCCAGGTCAATGCGGCCGGGATACAGCGCGTCCAGGGTGGCGAAGGTCTCGGCCACGTGCCAGGGCGCGTGGTGCCGCAGGGCCACACCCCCGGCCCCCACCCGCAGCCGGGAGGTCTGCGCGGCCACCGCCGAGACCAGCACCGCCGGCGCCGGGCAGGCGCTGGCGCCGGGCAGGTGGTGCTCGGCGTACCAGATTCGCCGGTACCCGGCCGCTTCGGCAGCGGCGGCCAGTTCCAGGGCGCCGCGCAGCGCCTCACGCGGGGTCTGACCAGCCGACAGCGGCACCGGATCAAGCACACTGAGTTGCAGCGTCATGCGTCCCTCCTTGAGCCAGAGTTCACCTGTCTGGGGGTTGCCGGGGGGTTGTGGGGCGGCCCGCAACCCCCCGGCAACCGGCAGCCGGCTTCACTGAAGCGCAGGAGGTGAAGCACCGTGAGTCAAGGCCCCAAAGGGTCAAAGCGCCCGGACGAGCGCCGCCCCGAAGAGCGCGCCCCGTCGCCTGCCCCACGTCCGCAGGAGGCCCCCCTGCTGCCGGATCTGGGTCCCGGCCTGGGCATCGTCGAGCCCGGACTCGATGAGGAAGGCATCCTGATCGACATCATGTGCAAGGGCTGAGCCACACCGCTCGCTGCCCGCACCCGTTCTCTCCGTAGTTTCCTGAGGTGATCATCATGGCGAACGAAAGCAAGAAGGCGAAGCTGGACCTGCAGGCCCTGGAACTGACCGACGACGGCAAGGTAGTGATTGACGATCCCGAGCTGTTTGCCGCCCTGAGCGACCTGAAAGCCACCGGCCAGATGGACGAGGAAGGCATCACCGACATCAACATCTACAAGTGCGGGTCCGCCGCGCTCTAAGCGCGCGGGCTCTTGCCCCAGGGGGTTTCGTCGGCCAAGCGCCGCGAAATCCCCTGTTTCCATTCCAGAGGAGCCCCGTGCCACCCATTGCCGCGCCCCCCACCGCCCTGCCGGCCCACCCCACCCTGCAGCTGGACGCTGAATTTCTGTACCGGGTGCCGCTGGCCCCGGCCGCCCTGTTTGACGCGCTGCGCCGCGCCACCACCCTGGACGACACGCTGGCGGTCCTGGGGGCATGGCCCCTGGGGCCCGAGGCCCTGCTGGTGGCCTCGCCCACCCTGGCGCGGGAATGTGAACGCCCGGTGCGCCGCGCCAAGACGGCCCGGCACCTGACCCGCAGCCTGCACCGTTACCTGAGCCGCGCCAGCACCCGCAGCGTGCCGTTCGGGCTGTTTGCCGCCGTGGGTGCGGGGGTCTGCTCGGAGACGGCGCCGCCCGAGGCCCCCAGCCTGCACGTGGAGGCCTCGGCGCTGACCGGGCCGGTCCATGCGGCGCGGCCAGCTCTGGAAGGTGCGTTGCCCGCCGGCCTGCAGGTGATGCTGAACCCCACAGCGGCCCTGCGCCCTGAGGGGGTGCGCTGGCAACCAGTAACCGGTGGCCCCGAGCGGCAGGCCCCCCTGGGCGGCGCCCTGTGGACGCTGCTGGCCCGCTGTCAGGCGCCGCAGCCGCTGCGGACCCTGCGCCCCCACCTGTCCGGCGACCTGCTGCGCGCCCTGCTGGAGGCTGACCTGCTGCTAAGTGAACTGCACCCCTACCTGAGCGCTGACCCTGCCCACGAAACCCGCCTGCGCGCCCTGGGCGCCCCCGACCCGGCGCCGGTTCGCCGGGCCTACCGGTCCGCCCAGAGCAGCGCCGCCCGCATGGCCGTTCTGCGGGAAGCCCTGGGCGCGCGGGGCCAGGACGGCGAGGTGCAGCGCGCCCTGAGTGTGGACGCCGCGCTGAGCGGGCGCGCGGCGCTGCCCCCACAGGTGCTCAACGAGCTGCGCGGCGGCCTGCTGGCCCTGCGCGTGAGCCCGGAGGCTGCGCCCGAGCCGGTGCCCTGGCGCGCCTTCGTGACGGCGCTGCGCGCCCAGGCAGGAGATGGCCGCCTGCCCCTGCGCGAAGCCGTGGCCCTGTTTGAAGCGCTGCCGTCCCCGGGAGCGCCGCCGGCCCCCTGGGCAGGGTGGCCGGCCCTGCTGGAGCGCAGCGGCCCCGTACTGACCCTGACCGACGCCCTGCTGGCGGCCCTGCCCGACACGGCCCCGCCCTGGACCCAGCCCTTTGATCTGCTGGCCTGGGTGCTGGCGCCGGACCACGCCGCCCTGAGCCGGGGCCAGTACACCCTGGCGCTGCTGGGGGGCAGCACGCCCGACCCCGGGCAAAGCACGGCCCGGCTGCGCGCGGCCCACCCGAACCTGCCCGGCCCCCGCCTGCACGCCCCGGCGCACACCCTGCCCACAGCGCTGTGCCTGCAGCACCCGCACGCCCTGGCCAATGACACCGCCCGCTGCCGCCCGGACAGCGCCCTGGAACTGCATGTGCCCGGCCATCCGGCGGTGCCGGCGGCGCGGCGGGTAAACCTGACGGACCTGGAAGTGGGGGTCCACCAGGGCCGCCCCGAACTGTGGTGTGCCCAGCGGGGCCGCCCCCTGCACCTGACCCTGCCCACCCTGACCCGCGCCGACGGCCTGGGGCCCGCCGCCCAGTTCCTGGCGGCCCTGGCTCTGTACGGGCGCACCCCGCCGCGCTGGCGCTGGGGCCCACTGGCCGGGCGGGCGTTTCTGCCGCGCGTGGTGCGCGGCCGGTGTGTGCTCAGCGCCGCCCACTGGCGCTTTCCAGAGTGGTGGCGCGAGGGGCGGGACCTGAGCGACGACACCCTGCGCCGCTGGCTCTGTGACGTGGACGCCCCGGTTCTCGTGCGGGTGGGGCGGGGTGACCGCCAGCTCACGCTGGACTGGCAGCATGCCGGCCACCGGGACCTGATCCGCGCCGAGTGGCGGGCCGGCGCCGCCGGGGTCAGCGAGGCGCTGGCCACGCCCGATCAGGCGTGGTTTGCCGGACCCAGCGGCGAGCGGCACCTGTTTGAAGGCGTGTTCACGGTCCGGCCATGAGCGGCTGGCTGACCGCGCACCTGCGCTGGGAGGCCCTGCCCAAGCCCAGGCAGGTGGGGGCAGTGCGCCGCGCCCTGCACGACCTCAGCCCGGAGGTGCGCCGCTGGCATTACCTGTGGCACGCCGAGGGCGGCCTGCACCTGCGGGTGCGGGTGTGCGCCCGGGGCGCCGGGTCACGCGCCCGCGTGCTCCGGCAGCTGCAGGGGTGCGCGGCGCAGGTCAGCGAGGGCCGGTATGTGCGCGACCTGCAGAAGTTTGGCGGCGCGCAGGTCTATCCGCACTACGAGGCGCTGTTTGAGGCCAGCAGCGAGCGCGCGGCTCTGGCCCTGGCGCAACCGGACCCACTGGCACCGCTGCGCGCCGCACTGGCCGATGTCACCGGGGTGCTCGGCACCTTCACGCCCGGCCAGCAGCACGCCGCCCGGACCGCGCTGCTGGCCTACGCCCATATGCGGCTGGGCGCACACCGCGACCCGGCCGGCAGCTGGGCGCCGCCCGTGACGTCCGCGTGGCAGCCTGTCCTGCCGCCCGCCACAGCGCACCACGACCCGCTTGCCGGCGCCCTGCAGCTGCTCCATCTGCACCTCAACCGCCTGGGGCTGAGCCTGCACGGGGAAGCGCTGGTGTACCGGGCGGCCGCCGGCAACCTCCCGGCAACCCCTGCGCCCGAAGACTGAGGCATGGAACTGTACACGACGGGCTATCTGGACAATGGCCTGGGGTTTCTGATCGCGCCGCGTCCGGGGGCCCATCTGGTGCATCTGGCGGCGTATCTGGACCACGGCGTCAAGGACGAACACGAAGCCGAAAACGGCATCAGCCACCTGCTGGAGCACCTGCTGTTCAACCCCAACAACCTGACGGGCACGCAGGGCAAGCAGTGGGAGGCGCTGGCCAAGAGCGGCGCGCGCATGGAAGCCTGGACCGGCAAGGAGCACACCCGGCTGGGCCTGTCGTGCCTGCCGCGCGACCTGCCCAGGGTGATGGCTTTTGTGGCGGATGTACTGCGCAATCCCAAGGTGACCAAGCAGGCCCTGGAACACGAGCGCAAGATCGTGCTGGACGAGATTCACCGCAAGCGTCACCGCCCGGAATTCCTGTGGACCCTGGTGGAAGAGGCGCTATACGCGCCGCCCTACGGCATGTCCATTCTGGGCTCGCCGGAGATCGTCTCGGGGCTGAATCTCAAGCAGATGAAGCAGCGCGCCCTGGACGCCTGCACCCCGGAGCGCACCCGGCTGGTGATCGCCGGCAAGGTGGACAGCGCGGCCGTGCGCCTGATTGAAGAGCACTTTGAAGACTGGTATGCGGCGCCGCTGCACCACGAGTACCGCCCGGTGGAAATCGTGCCGCGCCTGATCGGGGTGCCCAGCCGCAGCGAACGCGTGACCCTGTACCTGTCGTTTCCGGGCCCGGCCCTGGGCGACCCCGACCGCCCGGCCACCGAGGTTTTTGCCGCGCTGCTGGGCGGCGGGCTGCGCTCGCGGATGTTTCAGCGCCTGCGTGAGGAATTGGGGCTGGTGTACGCCGCGCAGGGCGGCAGTTCGCACTGGCGGCGCAGCGGCTACCTGTTCATGGCCATGGACCTGGCGCGCGACCGGGTGAATGAGGCGTTTGGGCAGCTGAGCGCCCTGATGCGCGAACTGCAGACGCACCCACCCGACCACGACGAAACCGATGAAACGCGTGAATCCTTTGCCCTGCGCGCGCTGCAGGAATCCGAGGGTCCGGGGCTGGCCACCAAGCTGGCGCAGCACTGGCTGAACGACGAGGTGTATTTCCCCACCCGCGCCGCGCGCATGTACCGGCAGGTCAGCGCGCAGGACGTGCAGGCGGCGGCCGGCTACCTGAGCACCCAGCAGATGGCGCTGGTGGGCATTGGCATGAACGACACGGAACTCGCAGAACTGTTGGAGGTGGTCGCGTGACGAGCATGGCAGCAGGCGGACTTCAGATGGAAGAGGGGCTGTGGCGCACCTTTACCTCGCTGCTGGACGGCCCCAGTACGGCGCGCGCGGTGGCCACGCGGCTGGGGCGCCCGGTGGCCACCATCGTGCGCAACCTCAACCACCTGCAGGAACACGGCCTGGTGTGCGAAACCGGCACCGACCGGGTGGGCCACCACATCGAGCGGGTCTACCGCCTGCCCGAAGGCGCCGTGCGGGTGCGCGACGAACGCGCCCTGGGACTGGCCTTTCATGAAACCGAGCGCGGCCTGACGCTGGCCGCCTACAACGGACTGCCCAGCGCGGCGGGCATGGTCAGCGTATGCGTGCCGCGCGAGCGGGCCGCCGGAATTATGGACCGGCTGCAGGCGCTGCGCGAGGAGATCGAGAACCTGCAGCAGGAAGGCGGCGACGTGAAGCTCTCATTTTTTCTGGCGGGCTGGACGGAGGACTGACATGACAGGCACAGCACCGGCGCACCCCATCCGCAACGCGCGTTTCCGCGCCATTTTGCTCACGCGCCTCTTCTCGGCCCTGACGGGCGGCTTTTACAACGTGCCCATCATGTGGTGGGTGCTGGAAGAAACTGGTTCGGGGGCCATGATCGCTTCCGTGGGACTGGTCAGTGCGCTGGCCGGCCTGATCGCCGCGCCCATCGGCGGGGTGCTGGCCGACCGCTGGCGCAAGCGCCTGCTCATTCAGGCAACCTATGTGGTGGACGCCCTGCTGCTGGTGCTGATGGCCGCGCTGGTGCTGAGCGGGCAGTTACAGGTGGCGTACGTGTTTCCGCTGCTGGCGGTGACCAGTTTCGTGGCGGCGCTGCGGGGCCCGGCTTCCTCGGTGCTGGTGCCGCTGACCATTCCGCGTGAGGTCTACCAGCAGGGCAACGCCATGATGAGCCTGACCGGCAGCCTCGCCAGCCTGAGTGGCTACGCACTGGCCGGGGCGGCCACCGGCTTCGTGGGCGTGCACGGCGCGCTGCTGATTGGTGCGGGACTGCTGGTGGGGGCCATCGTGACCCTGGCCACGGTGCCGGAACCCACGGTGGCGCCCACCGCAACGGCCGAGGGCGAGGCGCCCCCCAGCGAGGGCCTGCGCGCCGGGCTGCGCGTGATCTGGAGCAATCCGCTGCTGTTCTGGACCTTCGCCGTGAGCCTGCTGCTGAACTTCGTGCTGATTCCGCTGGAGGTGACCCTGGCGCCCTTTGCCCGCAGCCTGGGTGTAGGGGCGCGGGAATTCGGCTTCCTGAGTGCCAGCATCTCGGTGGGGCAGCTGGTGGGCATGCTGCTGCTCAGCACCTACCGGGTACCGCGCCCCTGGCTGGCACTGGTGGGCGGCACCTTCGGCATTGCGGCGGCCATTGCGGGCCTGAGTGTGGCGGCCACACTGGAGCAGGCGCTGGCGCTGCTGGCCCTGGCGGGCCTGAGCGCCGCCGTGATGAACGTGCAGCTGAGCGTGGTGGCGCAGCTGCACATCCCGCATGCCGTGATGGGCCGGGCGTTCGGGGTGATGACCTCGGTGTCCAGCGCGGTGCAGCCGCTGGGGTATGCGGGCGCCGCCGCCCTGCTGGCGTGGCTGCCGCTGCAGAGCATCTTTCTGATTATTGGTGGTCTGCTGGCCCTGGCCGCCGCTGCGTGGCTGCACCCCACCCTGAAGGTGGGTTTTGAGAAACCCATGGTGTCGCCCGCCACCGATTGAGGGGCCAGCGCCAAGAGTGAAACCAGCGGCAGGACCACAGACGGGGCCCCCACCAGGGCCCCGTTGCGGCCTCTGGGTCAGCCGCATGGTCGCCCTCTTCCCCACCCGCCCCCCTTGACCCTGACACCAATGTCAGGGTTTAGGCTGGGCGGGTGCAGAGGCTCCGCATTGGTCAGGTGGCGCGCGCAGCGGGCGTGAGTGTGCGCGCGGTGCGCCACTACGACCAGCTGGGGCTGCTCACCGCCGAGCGGGCCGACAATCAGTACCGGCTGTTTGCCCCGGCCGACATTGAACGGGTCCGCTTGATCCAGCTGTTTTTGAGCGTGGGCTTTACCCTGGACGAGATCCGGCGCGGAGCCCCCTGTTTTGCGGGCGCCGTCCCCACACTCGGCCCGCCCCGGGAGGACATGGCGGCCTTTTATACCCGCAAACTGGCGGCCCTGGACGCCCAACTGCTGGCCCTGCAGCGTGTGCGCGACCAGCTGGCGCAGCAGGCGAGTGCCTTTGAAGCGCACACACCGGCCCCCACCCCGCACCCCTGAACCCCCCTGCCGGCGACCTTACCCGGGCCTGTCCGGTGTGGGCGGCCCTTTCCCTGGAGCTTTTCATGCGTGTGCAACTGATTCGCAACGCCACCCTCCGCCTGACCTACGCCGGGCACACCCTGCTGGTGGACCCCTTTCTGGCCGACATTCACACCCAGCCCAGCCTCGCGGGCCGCAGCCTGAACCCCACCGTGGCCCTGCCCCTGCCTGCCGACGAGGTGGTGCGCGGCGCGGAACTGGCGCTGGTGTCGCACCTGCACCTGGACCATATAGACCTGACGCCGCCGCGTCTGCCCCCGCACCTGCCGCTGCTGGCCCAGCCAGGAGACGTGGCCGCGTTGCGGGCGGCTGGCTTCACGGCGGTCCAGGGCCTGGACCGGGACACGATCTGGAGCAGCATCCACCTGAGCCGCACGGGCGGCACCCACGGCACCGGCCGGGTGGGGCAGGCCATGGGTGAGGTGAGCGGCTTCGTGCTGCGGGCCCCGGGCGAACCCACGCTGTACCTTGCGGGCGACACCATCTGGACCGATGAGGTGCGCGCCCAGATCGAAACCCATGCGCCCGATGTGATCGTGACGCATTCGGGCGGCGCCCGCCTGCAGGACACGCTGATCATCATGGACACCGCGCAGACCCTGGCACTGGCGGCGGCTGCGCCCCAGGCCACCGTGGTGGCCGTGCACCTGGACGCCTATGACCACATGACCGTTACGCGCCAGACGCTGCGCGCCGCCGCGCAGCAGGCGGGCCTGGGCAGGCGCCTGCTGGTGCCCGGGGACGGCGAGACGCTGGAGTGGCCCTGATCCGCCTGCCCAGGCCCGCTGCCGTAGGCTGTCAGGATGACGGCTTCCTCACTGACTCCCGCCCAGGCCACGCGCTTCGTGCAGGACCTGCTGAATCTGATGGTGCAGCATGGCCTGAGCAGCCTGAGAGCAGGGGCCGACGGCGGGCACCTGGGGCTGAGCGGCCCTGGCCACTTCATGACGCGCGACCTGACGTTTGACTTCCTGTCGCCCGCAGAGCACCGCTCGGCGGCGCAGGCGTACGGCATTCCCACCGACCAGTGCCGCCTGACCGGCCAGCCCAGAACGGATCAGGACATCGCACCGTTTGTGCGCGCGGTGGGCACGCTGTTTGACCTGCACGGGGTTCAGAGCCTGACGTTCGCGCCTGGGGCCCACCTGGGCTTCCGGGCCGATGGAGCTGCGCGTGAGTTTGTGCTGGAGGGCGTCTCGGTGCAGGCGGGGTCTGGGGTCAACACCATCTGATACGGCCTCCGAAACATTCCGTCACGTCTTGCGGAGTTTTCCAGCCGGAGGGACTCGCAGAGCGGCGGAGCAGAGCAGGAACAGGGTCGGAGTTCCGGGCATTGGGCTGCGCCCAGCCGAAAACAGGGAACCTCCCCCTTCTTCCTGGATGTGACGGACCTGGACGGCCGTCCGTATGGGGGCTGCGTCTGGGCCGCGAACACCCTGGCGCCGTCCCGGAAGACCCTGCGCCCGGTGTTCCCCAGCCAGGAACGGCGGGCGCTGGCATCGGCGGGGCATTTTTCGTAGGCTGAAAACCAGACTTCATCTGCTGAAAAATCCCCAGTCGTCCCAGGAGCCCCCATGACCCAGACCCTGCCCGCCGGCCTGACCATTTCCGCCCCCCTGCAAGGCGCCCAGCAAGAGGTGCTGACCGCCGAGGCGCTGGCTTTTGTAGCGGAACTGCACCGCCGCTTCGAGGGCCGGCGCCGCGCCCTGCTGGCCGAGCGCGAGGCGCGCCAGGCCCGGCTGGACGCGGGCGAACTGCCCGACTTTCTGCCGGAAACGGCGCACATCCGCGCGGGTGACTGGCAGGTGGCCCCGCTGCCGGCCGACCTGCATGACCGCCGGGTGGAAATTACCGGGCCGGTGGACCGCAAGATGATCATCAATGCGCTCAACAGCGGGGCACGGGTGTTCATGGCCGACTTCGAGGACGCCAGCAGCCCCACCTGGGCCAACGTGCTCAGCGGACAGCTGAACCTGCGCGACGCCGTGCGCCGCACGATCAGCCTGGAGCAGGGCGGCAAGAGCTACCGCCTGAACGAGAAAACAGCGGTGCTGCTGGTGCGCCCGCGCGGCTGGCACCTGCCAGAGAAGCACGTGCAGGTGGACGGCGAGACCCTGTACGGCGCGTTTTTCGACTTCGGGCTGTATTTCTGGCACAACGCGCGCGAACTGCTGGCGCGCGGCAGCGGGCCGTACTTCTACCTGCCCAAGCTGGAGAGCCACCAGGAAGCGCGGCTGTGGAACGACGTGTTTCTGTATGCCCAGGACGCGCTGGGCCTGCCGCGCGGCACGGTCAAGGCCACGGTGCTGATTGAAACGATTCTGGCCGCTTTCGAGATGGACGAGATCCTGTACGAGCTGCGCGAGCATTCCGCCGGGCTGAACTGCGGGCGCTGGGACTACATCTTCAGCTATATCAAGAAGCTGCGCGCCCACCCGGACCGTATCCTGCCCGACCGCGCCAAGGTGACCATGGCTGTGCCCATGATGACCGCCTACTCCAGACTGGCCATCCAGACCTGCCACCGGCGCGGCGCCCCGGCGATTGGCGGCATGAGCGCCTTTATTCCGGTCAAGGGCGACGAGGAGAAAAACCGCGCGGCCTTCGAGCAGGTGCGCACCGACAAGGAACGCGAGGCCGTCAATGGCCACGACGGCACCTGGGTGGCGCACCCCGGCATGGTGGAACTGGCCACCGAGGTCTTTGACCGCCTGATGAGCGGTCCCAACCAGATGGACAGCGACAAGCAGCGCAACCTGAGCGTCACGGCCGCCGACCTGCTGACCCCGCCGGAAGGCACGGTGACGGAAGCGGGCGTGCGACTGAACGTGAACGTGGGCGTGCAGTACCTCGCCGCGTGGCTGCGCGGGGCGGGCGCCGTGCCCCTGCACAACCTGATGGAGGACGCCGCCACCGCCGAGATTTCGCGGGCGCAGCTCTGGCAGTGGCGCCAGCACCGCGTGACGCTGGACGATGGCCGCGAGCTGACCCCCGAACTCTGGGACGCCCTGTACGACGACGAGGCCGCCAAGCTGGGCGCGCCCTTTGAGGACGCCGCGCGCCTGTTCCGCGAGGCCGCCACCCGCACGCCCCTGGTGGAGTTCCTGACCCTGCCGGGCTACGAGGTGCTGCCCTGAGCGGGGACGCGCCGGACCGGGGCCGGGCCGGGCGCACCCGGGGCCCGGACGCACCCGGGGGCGTGCGCACGCTGGAACGCGGCCTGAACGTGCTGTGGGCGCTCTCGCAGCTGGGCGAGGCGCCGCTCTCGGCCATCGCCCGCGCCGCCGGGCTGTCGGCCAGCACCGCCTCGCGGCTGCTCGACACCCTGCGCCAGCAGGGCTACGCCGACTGGGACGAGGCCTCGGGGCTCTACCGGGTGGGCCTGCGGGCCTTTCAGGTGGGCGCGGCCTTTAACGCCGCGCAGTCACTGGTGCGCGCGGCCGGCGCCGAGATGAGCGCGCTGGTGGCCGAACTGGGCGAGAGTGCCAACCTCGCCGTGCTGCGACCGCTGGGGGGTGGGCGGCTGGAAGCGGCCTACGTGCATCAGGTGGAGGGCCCGCAGCTGGTGCGCATGTTCACGCAACCCGGGGCCAGCGCGCCGCTGCACGCCTCTGGCGTGGGCAAGGTGCTGCTGGCCTCCCGGCCGGAAGACGAGGTGCGCGCCGCGCTGGGCGCCGGGCCCCTGAAGGCGTACACGCCCCACACCCTCACGGCCCCAGACGCCGTGCTGGCCGAACTGGACAAGGTGCGCCGCGAGGGCTACGCCCTGGACGAGCAGGAGCGCGAGCCCGGCGTGCGCTGCGTGGCCGCGCCCGTGTACGGCGCGGGCGGTGAGGTCTGGGCGGCCCTGAGTGTCTCGGCCCCCACGTCACGCCTGAGCCCCGAGCAGCTACCTGTCTTTCTAAACG
The DNA here is from genome assembly GCF_003028415.1 of Deinococcus arcticus. Lineage (NCBI taxonomy): Bacteria > Thermotogati > Deinococcota > Deinococci > Deinococcales > Deinococcaceae > Deinococcus > Deinococcus arcticus. The sequence goes on along the minus strand of NZ_PYSV01000005.1, from coordinate 115,075 downwards.
CCACCCTGTCGGCGGCCGGGCGCATTGGCACCCGCCTGGGCTGGACGGGCTAGGGCGGGCCGGGGAGGGCGGGGCCTATGCTGCGGGGCATGACCCTGCCTGATCGCCGGGGCCCCCTCTCCCCCCAGAGCGGGCCGCTGCCCCCCGCCGCCCACGCCCTGGCCGCGCGGCTGCACGCGGCGCTGGCCGGGCACTGGCCGGGGGTGGACGCCGCCGCGCCCGGCGAGCCGCCGCCCCCCCCGCCCGCCTACCGCGCCGCGCCCGCGCCCCCAGAACTGCGCCCCGGCCGCGCCGAGCTGATCGTGGAGGCCAGCGACGGCGCGGCCCTGCAAGCGGCCCTGAACAGTGACGCCGACGCCGTGGTGCTGGATTTCGACGACACCTTTGCCCCCACACGCGCCAACGTGACCGCCGCCTACCGCGCGCTGCCGGCGGCGCTGGCCTCGCCGCTGCCCCTGCTGGCGCGGCCCCGGGCGCTGTATGCCCTGGCCGACGGGCTGACCTTTGGCGGGGAACCGGCCCGCGCCGCCCTGTGCGATCTGGCAGCGCTGCTCACGGCGGTTCCCGGGCGCGTGCCCCACCTGTACCTGCCCAAGCTGGACACGGTGGCGCAGGCCCAGGCCTGGGCGGCGGCCCTGCGCGCGGCCGAAGACCACCTGAACCTGGAGCCCGGCACCCTGCGCGTGTGCCTGCAGATTGAAACGTGGCCGGGCCTGCTGGCCGCTGACCGCCTGCTGTCTGAACTGCGGGCCTGGGCGTATGGCCTGAACGCCGGGCGCTGGGATTACGTGTTCAGTCTGGTCAAGACCCTGGGCCCCGCCTGGGCCGGGCCGCTGCCGCCGCGCGGCGCACTGGGCATGGACGTGGGCGCCATGCGCGCCTATGCCGAGGTTCTGGCCGCGGTGTGCCGCGCGCGCGGCGCACAGGCGGTGGGCGGCACGGCGGCGCTGAGCCCCGACCCCCAGGACCCTGCCCCCGCCCTGGCCGCCGTGCAGGCCGACAAGGCGCGCGAGGCCGCCCAGGGCTTTGTGGGCGCCTGGGCCGGGCACCCCGACCTGATTGGGGCGGTGCGCGCGGGGCTGGCGCACCCCGCGCCCGGCGTTCCGGCAGCGCCTGTCACCCCGGCGCGGCTACGGGCCCTGCCGGACCCTGGTCCCCTGGACCCCGCCGAGGTGGCCGACACGGCCGAACTGGCCCTGGCCGTGTTCCGCGCGTGGTTCGCCGGGCAGGGCGTCATCGTGCGCGCCGGGCGCCTGGAAGACACCGCCACCGCCGAACTGGCCCGCGCGCTGCTGGGGCAGTGGGTGGGGGTAGAGGCCCCCCTGCAGGACGGCACCCACCTGACCCCGGACGCCTACCTTGATCTGCGCCGCCGCCTGGCCCCGGACCACGAGCGGGCCTCGAGGCTGCTGGACCACCTCGTGCTCTCGCCCACGCCCCCCGCCTACTTTCCCCGTGAGGCCCAGCGCCTGGGCCTCTGTGAACTGGGCCTGTATGGGCCGGGCCGGCGCGCCCCCGGAGGCTCCCCTTGACCGCTTACCCCCCTGTTCCTGACCTGGGCGCCCTGGCGCAGCGGGCCCTGCACGCCTGCGCCGAACTGGCCCGCCTCACCGAAACCCCCGGCGAGATCACCCGCACCTTTCTGTGCCCGCCCAGCCGCGAGGTCACGGCGTATCTGAGCGCCTGGGCCCACGACCTGGGCCTGAGCGTGCGCGTGGACGCCGCCGGCAACCTGCGCGCCCGCCGCGAGGGCCCCGCCCCGGATTCGCCCACGCTGTACCTGGGCTCGCATGTGGATACCGTGCCCAACGCCGGCGCCTACGACGGGGTGCTGGGCGTGACCCTGGCCTACGCCGTGGCCGGGGCCCTGCGCCGCACGCCGCTGCCCTTTGCCCTGGAACTGCTGGCCTTCAGCGAGGAAGAAGGCGTGCGCTACGGCGTGCCGTTCATCGGCAGCCGGGCGCTGGTGGGCACGCTGGACGAAGTGCTGGGCCGCCAGGACGCGCAGGGCGTCAGCGTGCGCGCGGCCCTGGAGGCGTATGGCCTGAACCCCGCCGAGCTGCCAGCCGCCGAGGTGCGTGGCCCGGCGCTGGGCTTTGTGGAACTGCACATTGAACAGGGGCCGGTGCTGCAGGCGGCGGGCGCGCCGCTGGGCGTGGTCACGGCAATTGCCGGGCAGCACCGCCTGCGGCTGGACTTCGCCGGGCAGGCGGCGCACGCGGGCACCACGCCCATGGCGCACCGCAGAGATGCTCTGGCCGCCGCCGCGCGCTTTGTGGTGGCCGCCGAGGACCTTGCCCGCGCCACGCCGGGGCTGGTGGCCACCGTGGGCGTGCTGAACGCCAGCCCCGGCGCCATTAACGTGATTCCGGGGGCGGCGCACGCCACGCTGGACCTTCGCCATGAGGTGGACGCGGTGCGCGAGGCCGCCCTGAAGACCCTGCTGGCCCAGGCCCACGCCCTGGCCACCGAACGCGGCGTGACCCTGACCGTGACCGAAACCATGACCCAGCCCGCCGTGCCCCTGGACCCTGGCCTGCGCGCGGCCCTGCACCGCGCGGCGGCGGCCGAGGGCGTCGTGGCCCCGGATCTGCCCAGCGGCGCGGGCCACGACGCCATGGTGCTGGCCGCGCGGATGCCCGCCGCCATGCTGTTTCTGCGCTCACCGAACGCCCTGAGCCACCACCCGGACGAGACGGTGGAGCCAGGGGACGTGGAGACCGCCCTGCGCGTGGCGGTGCGCACGGTGCTGGCCCTCGCTCAGGAACATGGCGCCCAGGAACACGGGGCCCGGGAGCACGGCGCATGAGCCTGGACCTGCTCATCCGGGGCGGCACCCTGGTCACGCCCAGCGGCCCCATGCGCGCCGACCTGGGGGTGGCAGGCGGCCAGATCGTCAGCCTGGCCCTGGAGGTTTACGCCCCCGCACGCCAGGAGGTGGACGCCCGGGGCCTGCACGTCTTTCCCGGGGTGGTGGACGCCCACGTGCACCTGAACGAACCCGGGCGCACCCACTGGGAGGGCTTTGACACCGGCACGCGGGCCCTGGCGGCGGGTGGGGCCACCAGCTTTCTGGACATGCCGCTCAATTCCAGCCCCCCGGTGCTGGACCGCGCGACCTTCCAGGCCAAACGGGCTGCCGGAGAGGCACAGTCGCGGCTGGATTTTGGCCTGTGGGGCGGCCTGACCCCGCTGAACCTGAGCGAACTGGACGAGCTGGCCGCCTGCGGCGTGGTGGGCTTCAAGGCGTTCATGAGCCACAGCGGCCTGGATGAGTTCCCGGCCGCCGACGACGCCACGCTGTACGAGGGCATGCGCGCGGCGCGGCGCCTGGGCCGGGTGGTGGCCACCCACGCCGAGAGCGACGGCTTTACCCGCACGCTGGCGCAGGCCGCGCGGGCCCAGGGCCGCCACGGCGCGCGCGATTACCTCGCCTCGCGCCCGCCCATCACCGAGGCCGAGGCGGTGTCGCGCGCCCTGCTGTTCGCCGCAGAAACGGGCGCGGCGCTGCATCTGGTGCATCTCAGCACGGCGCGCGCGGTGCTGCTGGCCGCCGAGGCGCGCGCCCGGGGCGTGGACGTGACGGCCGAGACCTGCCCGCACTACCTGCACTTCACCGAGGAAGACGTGGCGCGCGCCGGGCCGCTGCTCAAGTGCGCGCCGCCGCTGCGCACGGACGCCGAGCGGGAAGCGCTGTGGGCCGCTCTGAAGGCCGGGCAGATTGACACCGTGGGCTCCGACCACTCGCCGGCCCCGCCGGAGCTGAAGACGGGCGACGACTTTTTTGCCGTCTGGGGCGGCATCAGCGGCGCGCAGTCTACCCTGAACGTGCTGCTGGAAGACGGCCACTGGCGCCGGGGCGTGCCCCTGCCCCTGCTGGCCGCCGTGAGTGCCCTGCACCCGGCGCGGCGCTTCGGGCTGGCGCGCAAGGGCGCCCTGCGGGTGGGCCACGACGCCGACTTCGCGCTGGTGCGGCTGGACGAGCCCTTTACCCTCACCGAGTTGCACGACCGCCACCGGGGCAACCCCTACCGGGGCGAGCGTTTCCGGGGCCGCGTGCAGGCCACGTACCTGCGCGGCCAGCCGGTGTACCGCCAGACCAGCCAGGGCGCGTGGTTTGGCGACGGGCGCGGGCACCTCCTGACCCCGGCCCCACTGAACACCGCTCCATCCCCCATCCCCCCCGGAGGCCCATGAAGCACCTTGGCATGACCCGCTCGGCCCTGCACCCCTCTCACGCGGTCCTGACCCCCGACACCTTTGTGCGCACCGCCCTGGCCGGATGGCCGGGCAGCGCGGTCATCCTGCACATTGCCCCGGTGATGGGCCTGGGGGCGCGCTTCGTGCAGTTCACCGCTGAACTGCCCGCCCACACGCAGGCCCGGGAGAGCGAGTACGGTTTTCAGCGCTTCGTATTTGTTCTGGAGGGCGCCCTGGAGGTGCAGGTGGAGGGCGAGACGCGCACCCTGGGCCCCTCGGACCATGTGTTTTTCCCGGCGGGCGTGCTCCATACCCTCAGCGCCCGGGCCCCCAGCCGGGTGGCCGTGTTTGAAAAGCCGTACGAAGCGGCCCCCGGCACCGAGCCGCCCCCCGTGTGCTGGGGCAACGAGCAGGAGAACCCCGGCGCCCCCTTTGAAGGCGACGAGCGCCTGATCGCCCGCAAGCTGCTGCCCGACGACCCCCGCTTCGATTTCATGATGAGCACCATGTCCTTTGCGCCCGGCGCCACCCTGCCCTACACCGAGGTGCATTACATGGAGCACGGCCTGCTGATGCTATCCGGCGAGGGACTGTACAAGCTGCAAGGCCGCTATTACCCGGTCACGGCGGGCGACGTGATCTGGATGGGCGCGCACTGCCCGCAGTGGTACGGCGCGCTGGGGCGGGACTGGACCAAATATCTGCTGTACAAGGACATGAACCGCCATCCCCTGACCCTGGAGGCCCGCCCGTGACCCGCCCCCCCCTGCCCCTGACCGACCACTACGACGTGCGCCGCGACCCTGCCGGCGGGCGCTACCTGCGGCCCCTGGTGCGCGGCTTTTCCCTGCTGCGCTTTCCGCTGCTGAACAAGGGCACCGCCTTTACCGAGGCCGAGCGCCGCGCCCTGGGCCTCGACGGCCTGCTGGCCCCGCAGATTGACACGCTGGATGAACTGGTGGAGCGGCAGTATGCCGAGTACCGCGCTCTTGGGGACCCCCTGGAGCGGCACGTGTTTCTGCGGCACCTGCAAGACCGCAACGAGGTGCTGTTCTACGCGCTGCTCTCGCGGCATGTCGAGGAGATGCTGCCCATTGTGTACACGCCCACCGTGGGGCAGGCGGTGCAGGAGTTCAGCCGCATCTACCGCTACCCGCGCGGCCTGACCCTGAGCACGCGCACCATTGACCGCGCGGCGCAGGCGCTGGCGAACGTGCCGCTGAACGACGTGCGGATTATCGTGGCCACCGATTCCAGCGCCATTCTGGGCATTGGCGACCAGGGCTTTGGCGGCATGGCGATCAGCATTGGCAAACTCTCGCTGTACACGGTGGCCGGGGGCGTGGGCCCCGACAAGACCCTGCCCGTGGAACTGGACGTGGGCACGGCCCGCGCCGACCTGCGCGCCGATCCTGGCTACCTGGGCGTGAAGCACGAACGCCTGAGCGGCGAGGCGTACCTGAGCTTTCTGGACCGCTTCGTGGAAGCCACGCTGGCGCGCTACCCCAAGGCGATCATCCAGTGGGAAGACTTTGCCAAGGACGCGGCTTTCGAGGTGCTCTCGCGCTACCGCCGGGTGGTGCCCAGCTTCAACGACGACATTCAGGGCACGGGCGCGGTGGTGTTGGCCGGGGTGCAGAGCGCCTGCCGCCTGAAAGGCGAGCGGTTGGCCGATCAGGTGATGGTGGTGCACGGCGCCGGGGCCGGGGGCGCCGGGGTGGCCGCTGCCCTGCGGGGCGGCCTGCGCCTTGAGGGGCTGAGCCCCAACGAGATTGCCCGGCGCGTCTTTGTGCTGGATTCGCGCGGGCTGCTGGTGGACGACCGCCCGATGGAACCCTACAAGCAGGCGCTGGCCACGCCCCGGGCGCAGGTGGCGGGGTGGGCGGGCCTGGACCTGGAAACGGTGATCCGCGAAACCGGGGCCACGGTGCTGCTGGGGCTCTCGGGGCAAGCAGGGATCTTCAGCGAAGCCGTGGTGCGCGCCGCGCAGGCCAATACGCCACGCCCGCTGATCTTTCCGCTGTCCAACCCCACGGCCCACAGTGAGGCCCTGCCCGAAGACCTGCTGCGCTGGACCGGCGGGCAGGCGATGGTCGCCACCGGCAGTCCCTTCGCGCCCGTCACGCTGAACGGGGTCACGCACGAGATCGGGCAGGGCAACAACGCCTTTATCTTTCCGGGGCTGGGCTTTGGGGCCATTCTGGCCCGCGTGCGCGAAATCACCGATGAGATGGTGGCTGCCGCCGCCGCTGCCCTGGCCGACTACACTGCCCGGCACTGGCCCGCGCGCATCTATCCCCCGGTGGCCGACCTGCGCGGCGCCAGCGTGCAGGTGGCCGCCGCCGTGATTGCCCAGGCCCTGCGCGACGGAGTGGCCACCGAATTCGCCCTGCGCGGCCAGAGCGACGAGGCGCTGCTGGAGACAGTCCGTCGCGCTTTCTGGCAGCCCGAATACCTGCCCTTCCGACTGGAGGAGGGCGAGGTGGCCGGGGACTGATACAGCTTTCAAAAAGGTCCGTCACGTGTGATACGGACTGCCGTCTGTTCCGCCGACACATCGGAACAGAGCCGATGTGTCGGCGCCATGCCCGGAACCTGGGTTTCTCCTGCTCGCTCTGCGCAGCAGAGCAGCAACACATGCGGATGTCCAGGAAGTGGACCGCCCCCAGCCGAAGGTGGGGAACATCCCCCTTCTTCCCGGATGTGCCGGCATGGACAGAATCCATGCCCTTCAGCCCACGGCCACACCCGCCACATAGGTGGCCTGCACCTGCAGGTCCGGGCTCAACACCACCAGGTCGGCGCGCAGGCCCTCGCGTAGCTCGCCCCGGTCGTGCAGGCCCACCGAGCGGGCCGGGGTCAGGCTGAGCATGTGGCTGAGTTCCGGCAGGGGCACACCCAGGGAGGCGGCGCGGCGCAGGGCCGCGTCCAGGGTCAGCACGCTACCCGCCAGGGTGCCGTCGGGCAGTGTGGCCCTGCCCCCCTGCACCGTCACGGACTGCCCGCCCAGTTCGCTGGGGCCGTCGCCCAGGCCAGCAGCGCGCATGGCGTCGGTGATCAGCACGACCCGCCCGGGCGCCGCGGCGCGGGCCAGCAGAAAGGCCGTGGGGTGGACATGCAGGCCGTCCAGAATGACCTCCAGGGTGGCGTGGGGGTCTGCGATCAGGGCGCCGGGGGGGCCGGGCACGCGGCCCTCAATGCCGCCCATCGCGTTAAAGAGGTGGGTGGCGCAGCTCTGGCCGCCGGTCGCCCGCACCGCTGCCAGGGCCGCCTGCACCGTCTCAGCGTCGGCGCGGGTGTGCCCGATGCCCACGCGCACCCCGGCCTGGGCAAAGGCACGGGCGGCGGCCAGGGCGCCGGGCAGTTCCGGGGCCAGGGTCACGGCGCGCACGGCGCCCGTGGCCAGCACCTCGGCCACGCGCTCCGGGGTGGGGTCTACGGCGCAGGGCGGCTGCGCGCCCAGACGCCCGGGGCTGATAAAGGGGCCTTCCAGGTGGGCGCCGGGCAGGTCGGCGCCGCCGGGCACGCCGCCCGCCCGCATCACCTGCGCCACGGCCCGCAGCGCGCGCAGCACCTCTGGCCAGGGGTTGGTGATGGTGGTGGGCAGCAGCGTGGTGGTGCCGTGCCGGGCGTGCAGGCGGGCCAGGGCCGCAATGCCTTCCGGGCCGTCCATGGTGTCGCCGCCTGCGCCGCCATGCACGTGCGTGTCCACGAAGCCCGGGAGAATCAGGCGGTCGGTGGGGGCGTCTGCCTGCGGCGCAATGTGCTCAATGCGCCCCGCCTCCACCGTCAGGCGCCCGCTCTGCGGGCCGCCGGGCAGCAGCAACTGGCCGCTCAGGGTCAGCGGCGTCATGGGGTGGGGCACTCCGGGGGGGCAACAGGGCGCACAGTGCCCCGAGCTTACCCGAGGCGCCGGCCGGGCCAGGGCTGCCTGTGTGGAGGTGGGCCGGGCCCGCACCCAGCGCGCATAAGGTGCCCACCCGACACACATGCCGCTCTGTTCAGGGCAGAATAGAGGGGCTATGGCACGAGTCAAAACAAAAGACGAGCGGCAGACCACCTCCCCCTTTGCAGCCTTCGACGCCCTGATGGCCACTGCCGCCGTGGACAGTGGCGCGCAGGCCCTGCAAGGCAGCGGGACCGACCCGGACACCATGAATGCCGCGCTGACGGGCGCCCTGGTGCAGGCGCTGCGCCGCTGGGGCCTGGGACTGCACCACCTGCGCTTTGAAGCGCGCCTGACCGAGGGCGGCCAGGACATCGCCCTGCTGGAGGGGGGCCGGCCGACCGCGCTGGTCAGCGAGGGCCCCGCCGCCCTGGCCCGCACCCTGGAGGCCATGGGCGCCGCCGACGAGCGCGGCCTGAGTCTGTGGGGCGTGCTGGGCGACGGCCACCGCGTGCCCGGCGATACCCCGTTTGCCCGCCTGCGCGTGCTGATTGAGGACGCCCGTGATTTTGAAACCGAGTGGTCCCCGGCCCGCGCGGGGGCCTTTACCCGCACGTGGCGCGCGGGCGACACCCTGTTCGTGGAGGTGGCCCGGCCCGCCTCGCCGCAGGCCGCCCTGTCGGACGCCGCCTGGGACGTGATCACCAGCATCAAGGACCGCACCTTTCAGCGCGAACTGATGCAGCGCAGCGAGGAAGCCGGAATGCTGGGCGCCCTGCTGGGCGCGCGCCACGCCAGCGCCCGCGCCAATCTGGCCGCCCTGCCCGAGGCCCATTTCAGCGTGCAGGCCACGGTGCATACCCTGCAGGGCCCCCAGGCCCGTAACCCCGAGGACTACCGCGCCGCCGTGCGCCAGGCCACCGAGGAACTGGACGCCCTGCAGGCCCAGGTGACCCGCCAGCTGGCCGAGGTGCTGCGCCACGGCCTGAAGAGCAGTTAAGGACGTTGCACCTCACGTTACGACTTTGCAGGAGAGCACCGCAAAGTCTCCACTCCCGGTGCAACGTCCTTTTTTCGAGACTCGCTCTGCGGCGCAGCTGTTCCAGCCCGCTCGGTTGATCAACCGAGCGAAGCGAGTGGTGAACACAGTGCCTCGCCCCGGGTATGGAAATGTTTCTGCGCCCTTCTGAACCGTTGGCCTGGGGGAAGGGGACGAGGCACTTAAACCCTCCCCGTATCCAGACGCTCCCACGCCCGACGCGGCCTGGGAGCTTGTGCTTGGCGCCGGGCGCTGCCGGCCCAGGATGCGGCGCCGCAGCAGGGGAGCAGACGTTAATCTGGAGGCCTTCCACACCTTTGCAAGAGCCGCCCCATTACCCTCTCACCACCGTGACGATTCCGTTTTCCTTCTTCCGGGCCAGGGACGCGTCCTTTCCCTCTGTCCTGTCTCAGGAGCTGCGCGACATGCCCCACAACCCCTTCCGACACCTCTGGAATGACCTGCAGACCTGCGGCGACACCTACAGCCTGAGCACCCCCGCCGGCCCGCTGCACCCGCAGCAGAGCCTGGAGGCGCTGGGGCGGGCAGACCTCTTTACCCTGACGGGGCCGGCCGGGCGCGAGACGTTCGTGATTCATGGCCCGCGCGCCTTTGGGCGGGGCGGCAGTTTCAATCTGCTGACCCCGGACCACCGCCACCTGCTGCGCCAGACAGTCAACCACACGACCCTCAGCGGCGATGAGCACCTGGGGCTGCACAGCGCCCTGGACAGCGCCGGCTTTACCCTCACCCGGGGCCAGACCCTGCACACCGAGGTGGAGCACCTGACCCTGCTGTGCGCCCGGCACCCGGACGGGCGGGTGGTGTGGTTTCACGAACTGCTGCGCCAGCCGTTTGGCCTGCCGCTGGAGCATTACGTGTTCTACGGTGGCTCGCGCCTGGCTGCGCTGCGCCACCACGAACCCGCCAGCACCGTGCGCCTGATGGCCCAGACTGACGAGGCGCTGCGGGCCCAGGGCGTGCACCCCGAAAGTCTGCCGCCGCTGCTGCTGGTCAGCGCGTGGCCCCTGCGCAGCGAGGCTCTGGAAGCCGTGCTGGACGGCGAACTGCCCGAGCCCCAGCTTCTGCCCCCCACCGACTTTGAATGGCATCCCACGGCCTACCAGCAGCTGCACCTGAGCCTCACCCGCAGCGACCTGCGCCACACCCCGCCTCCACTGCTGCGGCAACCTGCCTGAAGGCCGCCTCCTCTCTCCAGCTCAGCTTCAACCGTTCAGCGTCAAACTGACTGATTCCTAAAAACGGTCTTGGTCCTGTCGCCACCTGTGTATCAGGCGGGGCGCCCACACTGTGGCCTACCGGGGACAGGTTCGCGCCGGCCCCTGCATCTGGATGCTGTCTGCCGCCCGCCTGGGTTTCTGGCCCGGGGCCGTTTCTTCCTGATTGCCAGAGGCCACCATGTCGCTTCCCTCTCATTCGCCGCGCAGCCGACTTCAGCGTTCCCTGTGCCTGCTGCTGACCACCCTGCCGCTGCTGACCCTGCTGCTGGGCCTCCTGGGCGGCTCTCATGCCAATGCTCCGCAGGCCGCCGTGTTTCTGGGGCTCCTGGGCCTGACGGCCGCGCTGAATCACCGCTGGTGTGGCTGGGGCAGCGTTCTGTTTCTGCTGGTCACGCCGCTGTGGCTGGTGTGGTTTTTGCAGGTGCCGGGTTTCGGCACGACCTTTCTGCCGGGGGTCACCGGCTACGGCGCCGTGCTGATGTTGCTGAGTGCCTTTTGCGCAGTGTGGTTTCCGGTGCGCGGCGTGGCGCTGTTTCTGCTGTACGGCACGGCGGTGGCGGCCCTGGGGTTTCCGCGCAGCGCCCTGGACTGGATGGGCATGGCCTGGTTTCTGCTGGTGGCGCTGCTGGTGGGCAGCGTGCTGGCGTGGCTGCTGGGCTGCACCGATCAGATGGTCCGGCAACTGGGCAGCGCCGCGCGGCGTGACGTGCTGACCGGCCTGGGCAACCGGCGGGCCTTTGAAGAAGCCCTGCAGGCCGCCTGGACCCGCCGCCCGGGGCCCCTGACCCTGGCGCTGATTGACGTGGACGGCCTGAAAGCGGTGAACGACGCCTGCGGCCACGCCGCCGGGGACCGGGTGCTGCAGCTGTTCGCCCAGGGGCTGCGCGCCCACCTGCCCGCCACACACGGCCTGTACCGCATTGGCGGCGACGAATACGTGGCCCTGTGCAGCAGGCACGGCGCTGAGGCCCTGCAGCGCGCGATAGAAGCGGCCACCGCGCATGTGCGTCAGGCAGGCTTTCCGCAGGTGGGCGCCAGCGTGGGCGTGGCCTGCAGCACCGAAACGGCGGCCCCGGAAGGGCTGCTGAGCCTGGCCGACGGGCGCATGTACCACCACAAGCGGCACAAGTACCCGGCCCGCAGCCGCCCCCGCACCCGTGGGCCCTGGGAGGAGCACCCTGCTTCGCTGGGGTAGGGGCCCGGCCAGCAGCCGAGGGCCTGGCGCATGGGGCCTCTTGGATGAACGCTCAGGTTCAGGGACGCGGCTGAAGGGACTGGATGAGGCGAGTTCGTTTACCGGCTTGCCCCACCCCCCAGCCCTCTCCTCCAGAGGGGCAGGGGGAGCAGCGCGGCGCCAGGCAACGTTGACTGACGGTGTAGAGCCGCCAACCTCCGCCCCCGCACCGTACGCCGTGGCCCTTCTCCGCCCATCACCCCACGCCCGCGCGCTGCGCGCCAAGGAGCAAGTGAGCCTATGTCACCAAATCAAGATGAGTGACTCGCAGAGCTGCCCCGCAGAGGGGCCGCCCCCGAATGGGTGGGGCCACGTTCGACGGCTTCCGTTGCTTGCCCCCTGGATGTGCAGGACAGGGACGCTTAACGCGCGAGGTGCTCCTTATTGAAAGGCAGCTTCGGCCTTTGCCCACTGTGGTCTTTTAAGGAGAACCTACTGGGCTTCACCAAGCCTTCTTGCCCCAGCACCGCCCGGGTCCAGACGAGGCCGTCGTGCCCGCAGGGCGCGGGCCATTGCGATGGGCGGCAGGATGGCGTCGAAGCCGGATACGTGAGCGAGTCGAGCAAGCTCGCCAACGCCAGTAGAAACTCTTGCCCAGCGCAGCGCTGCTCCCCCTGCCCCTTTGGGGGAGGGGGCTGGGGGGTGGGGCAAGCCGGCAAACGAACTCGCCCATCGTCCTTCCCTGAAGGAAGCGTGGCCCATTCCCCCAACCTCAAGCCGAAACCCGCCTCACCCCACATCCATAACAATAGGCGAGCGAAACTGATCGTCCGGCGTGAACTGCCAGCGCCAGCGCGCCACCAGGGCCAGCCCCACCGCCAGCAGCGCCACCAGCAGAATGCGCCCCACAAATGCCAGATACTGGCCCTCATAGGCCCCAAACATGGCCGCGCGCAGGGCCTGCACCACATCGGTCACGGGCATGGCGGCGTGAATGGCCCGGAAGAAGCCCGGGGCCAGTTCCACCGGATAACTGCCGCCCGAGGCCCCCAGCTGCACCACCAGCAGCACCAGCGCCAGCAGGCGCCCCGCCGCGCCCAGCAGCAGGTTCAGGGCCAGAATCAGCGCCATAAAGGTCAGGCTGGCCAGCACCGTGGTCAGCACCACCAGCCCCGGCTGCCCGTAGGGCACGCCCAGCCACGCCAGCCCGCCCACCAGCAGCAGCGCCTGCACAGTCACGTAGCCCGCCGGCAGGGCGAATTTGCGCAGCACCCGGGCCCGCTGGCGGGTGCCGCGCCCGCTTTCGGGCAGCAGCAGGTAGGGAAAGATAAAGGTGGTCATGGTGGCGCCCACCCACAGGCCCAGCGCCATGAAATAGGGCGCAAAGGCCGCGCCGTTGCTGGGCACCTCGGCTGCCACGGTTTCCACAACCACAGCGCTGGCGGCGAGGCCCTGGGGATCACCACTCAGGGCTTCCGTGCGGCGGGGCAGCCGGCGCTGCACCTCGGCCAGTCCCGCGCGCAGCCCGGCGGCGCCCGCCTGCAGGTCGCGCGTTCCCTGGGTCAGCTGCGCCGCGCCGCCGGACAGCGCGCCCAGGCCAGCAGCCAGTTCGTCTGTCTTGCGGGCCAGGGTCTGTGCACCGCCCTGCAGCTCCTTCAGGTCCTGTGGGGGCGGCAGCTTGGTGGTCGCCGTTTTCAGTGCGGCCTTCAGTTGCAGGTTGCCCGCCACCAGGGTCTGCACGCCGCTTTGCAGGCGCCGGGCCCCAGTCGCCACGGTCCGGGCGCCGGCCGCTGCCTCGGCGGTCTTGCCGGCCAGGGTCGCGGCCCCGGTCTGCAGCCCGGCCGCGCCCGTCTGCAGCGCCCGGGTGCCAGCGGCCAGGGTCTGGGCCCCCTGGGCAGCAGGACCGGCCCCGGCGGCGGCCTCCGCCAGCTTCCCGGTGAGGGTAGCGGCGCCCTGCGCCACGGTCTGGGCCCCGCTGGCCGCCGCCTCGGCCCCGGTGGCCAGCGCGCCGGCCCCCTTCACGGCCGCCGCAGTGCCTGCTTGGGCCTCGCGCAGCCCACGGGCCAGCGCCGCCGCGCCGCTACTCAGGCGCTCGGCGCGGCCGGTCAGGGCTTCCACCTGGGTCTGGCGGGCGCCCGCCGCCACGGTGCCGGCCCCGGCCTGCAGCTCGGCCGCGCCGCCGGCCAGTTCGCCCAGGCCTGCGTGCAGGGTGGGCAGCTCCCCGGCCAGGGCCTGGGCACCGGCCGCCACCTCCGCGTTGCCCCGGGCCAGGGCCGCCGCGCCCTGGGCCAGCTGCCCCGCCCCGGTGTGCAGGGTTCCCAGGCCGCTGCCCAGGGCCGGCAACTTCTGCGCCAGCTGCGCGGCGCCGCCCTGCACCTGTTCGGCGCCCTCCGCCAGCCGACCGGCACCCGCCGTCAGCTGGGCCGCGCCCTGACCCAGGGCCCCCAGGCCCCCGGCCAGCTGCCCCGCACCGCTGCTCAGGGCCGCCGCGCCCTGCTGCAGGGGGGCCAGTTGCGCGCGCCCAGGGGCCGCCGCTTCCAGCTGCCGCAGCCCCTGGCTCAGCCGGGCGCTGCCGCTGGTCAGCGTGGTCACGCCCCCGGAAAGCCGCCCGGCCCCGGCCGCCAGCGCCTGTGCTCCCTGCTGGGCCGTGTCCAGACCCCGGTTCAGCGTCTCGGCGCCGCTGCTCAGCGTGCCGGCGCCGGCTTCCAGGCGGCTGGCGCCGGCACGTAGCCTACCGGTGGCCACCCGCAGGTCCTCGAAGCCCCGCTGCATATCTCTCAAGGAGCGCTGCACCACTTCCCAGCGGTGGCCGCCCAGCCTTTCGTTCAGGCGCGTGGCGATCTCCTGGGCCACCGTGCGGCCCACCCGGCTGGCGAAATAGCTGCTGCCCGGCGCGGTGTACAGGTGCAGCTGCCCCTGCTGGCGGCTGTCGCCGGCCACGGCCCTCTGGCTGAAATCACGCGGCAGGGTCAGGGCAAAGTACACCTCGCCCCGGCGCACGGCCGCCTGCGCCGCCGCCTCGCTGGGGTAGGCGATCAGCCGCACTGGCGGGTCCTGGCGCAATTCCCGCACCACGTCGCGGCCCAGCAGGTGGCGCTGGCCCCGCAGGGTCGCGCCCTGATCCGCGTTCACCAGCGCCACCGGCAGCTCGGTCAGGCGGCCGTAGGGGTCCCACACACTGGCCAGATAGGTGCCGGCATACACCAGCGGAATAAAGGCAATCGCCAGGGCCGCCACCCACATCAGTGGAAAGCGCCACAGCGCGCGTTCGCTGGGGGTGAGGCGGCGGTAGTCGGCCCACACGCCGCCTCTGGGGGCGGCTGGATCGGGCGGGGCAGGGGTCATGGCAGCGTGGGACATAGGAGGAACTGACACTCTGTCAGCATCTGTCATCATGCCCATATATCTGACACTTTGTCAAATAACAGACTGTCAGAATACGTTACACTCGGCCCATGCCCACCGCCGATTCCCGCAAACGCCTGCCGTCGGCCGACCGCCGCCAGCAGATTCTGGACACCGCCGCCGCGCTGTTTGTAGAGCGCGGCTTCGAGGCGGTGGGCATGGGTGATCTGGCCGCCGCGCTGGGCACCTCGCGGGCCACGGTCTACAGCTACTTTTCCTCGCCGGAGGGCATTCTGGACGCGCTGCTGGGCGAGCGCCTGCTGCAGTTGCTGGGCCGCCTGGAACCGCTGCTGGCGCATCTGCCCCGCCCAGGGCCGGGCAGTCCGGGCCTGATTGAGCCGGTGTTTCAGTTCCTGCTGGCCGAACGCGACACCCTGGCCCTGCTGCACAGTGGCGGGGGCCCCTCGTTTCATGCGCGTCAGACGCACTTTCTCTCGGAGGTCGCGCGCCGCCTGCCGCTGGACCCGGCCACGCCCGGCCACGGCCACGCCACGCTGCTGCTGATCGTGACCACGCTGCTGGGTGCCCTGGCCCACCGCGCCATCAGCGACCCGGCCCTGAACCCGGACGAACTGGCCCGCACCCTGGGCGCGTTCGTGCGCGGCGGCGTGCTGGCGGCGGCCAGCGAGATGCCCGGCGCTGAACAGGAGTAGGGCTTCCGAACAGTTCTGTCATGTGTAACAGAATTGTTCCGACCAGAGGGACTCGCAGAGCGGCGGAGCAGAACAGGAATAGAGCAGGAGCAGAGACGGATGTCCGGGCATTGGACCGCCCCCAGCCGAAGACGGGGAACATCCCCCTTCTTCCCGGAGGTGACGAAACTGGCCGTCCGTATCAGCGCCCCTCTCCCCTGCTGCGGCGCTGCCCGGTGAGGTCCAGTCCAGTGTGGAAGCGGCGCGAGGACACCCTGTTCCCGGGCCTGCCTGAGCGGTCCACCCTGCCCTGACCCAACCGGCGCCGGGGCTCCCGTCCTGGGGAGGCTGGGGCCCTGAACCGGCGGCTCGCCGGCACGAACCCGCAGCATGGGACCGGCGCGCCGCCGGCATTGGCCAGTCCGGCGGCCAGGGACTGCGCGGGGCCAGCGCCAGCGCTGCCGGGGGGCCAGGCGCAGCGGGGGCGCACGCAGTTACGCGGCTGTTCCCCCGCCCGCCGGCTGGAGTAAGGTGAAGCTCACTCCTGTTTGTTCAGCCCACGTTGCTTCTGGTGTCCGAGGTCAGCTCATGCCACTGTCCCCGCCTCCCTCGCCCAGCCGTATTCCTGCCCCGGTGCCGGGGCGCGTCGCCTTTGCCCTGTGTGCGCTGCTGCTGGGGCTGCACGCCCTGTGGGTGGCCTTTCCCCAGGGCGACGCCCTGACCCGGCTGTGGGTCAGCAGCCTGATCTACATTCCCACCTTCGTCTTTGCGGGCCTGAGCTGCATCTGGAACGCCCGGCGCCACGCCCACGAACGGGCGGCGTGGCGCACGCTGGGCGCGGGGCTGCTCTCGTTTGGGGCAGGCCAGATCCTGTACGCCTATCTGCTGCTGGTGCGCCAGGACCCGCCGTTTCCCTCGGTGGCTGACATTGGCTTTCTGCTGGCGCTGGCGCTGTACGCCTGGGGCTTCCTGCGCTTCGAGCACGCGGCGCTGACCCGCTGGGACACCCTGCGCCTGGGGGTAGACGTGGCCATCATCATGGCCGCCGTGGGGGTGTACGCGTGGCACTTCGTGCTGCGGGGCGTGCTGGCTGCGTATGCCGGAGAGCCGCTGGCCGCCGTGATCGGCCTGACCTATCCGGTGGGCGACCTGCTGCTGCTGAGCATCCTGCTGCTGATCTCGCTGCGCGGCGGCGCCTGCCCGGGGCCCCGGGAAACGCTGCTGGCGGCCGGATTGCTGGCGCTGATCGTGGCGGATCAGGCATTTATCGTGCTGGGCGCCGCCGGCACCTACCAGGAAGGGTCGTGGCCAGACGTGTTCTGGGCGCTGGGGGCCACCCTGTTTGCCGCCGCGTCCTTCCGCCCGGCGCAGGACCACGCCCTGTTCGCCCCGCTGGCCGCCCTGCACCGCGCCGCGCTGTTCCTGCCCTACGTGGCCCTGGCGGCGGCCTTTGCGCTGCTGGTGGCCACGCAGGGGGGGCCGGGCGGGCAGGGGGTGCTGTGGGGCACGGTGCTGGTCACGGCGCTGGTCGTGGTGCGGCAGGTGCTGGCCTTTGTGGACAATGCCCGCCTGACCGCCCAGTTGCGCCAGCTGTCCGGCGAACTGGAAGGCCGGGTGCAGCGCCGCACCGCCGAACTGAACCGCGCCAACGCCGCGCTGCGCGAGCTGACCGGCGACCTGGAACAGAAGGTGCGCGAACGCACCGCCGAACTGGAAGCCAGTCAGGCCCGGCTGGCCCACCAGGCCCAGCATGACGTGCTGACTGGCCTGCCCAACCGCGCGCTGTTTCAGGACCGCCTGGAGCGCGGCATTGCCACCGCTGTGCGCGAACGGCGCAGGGTGGCGGTGCTGTTTATAGACCTGGACGGCTTCAAGGCCGTGAACGACACCCTGGGCCACGCGGCGGGCGACGAACTGCTGCGCGAGGTGGCCGCGCGGCTGCAAGACAGCGTGCGCCGCAACGACACCGTGGCCCGGCTGGGCGGCGACGAGTTCACGGTGATGCTGCTGAGCATTCACAGCGCCCAGGACGCCGCGCTGGTGGCGGCCAAGATTCTGGAGCGGCTGCGCCAGCCCATCGCCCTGGGGGGCGCGCAGGCCCACGTAACCGGCTCCATTGGGGTTAGCCTGTACCCGGACGACGGCGCCGACGCCCAGGACCTGCAGCGCTTTGCCGACCTTGCCATGTACCGCGCCAAGCAGGGCGGCAAGAACAACGTCACCTTCTACGCGCCGGAGATGAACGCGGCGGGCACCGCCCGCTCCAGCATGGAGCTGGGCCTGCGCGGCGCCCTGGAAGGGGGTGAACTGCGCGTGGTGTATCAGCCGCTGCACGACCTCTCGGGGCAGGTGCGCGGCGCCGAGGCCCTGCTGCGCTGGCAGAGTGCCGCGCTGGGCAACGTCTCGCCCGCCACCTTCATTCCGGTGGCCGAGGACACGGGGCTGATTATTCCCATCGGCACCTTCGTGCTGAATGAGGCCTGCCGCCAGCTGGCCGCGTGGCGAGAGGACGGACGGGCCCTGGAGCGCATCAGCGTGAATGTTTCTCCGGCGCAGTTTGTGCAGGGCGACTTCGTGGATGTGGTGCGCCGGGCGCTGCAAACGTGGCGCCTGCAGGGCCGCGACCTGGAACTGGAGCTGACCGAGCGCATGATCCTGCGCGATGTCAAGGGCGTGGCGCGCAAGATGGCCGAACTGCGCGCCATGGGCGTGCGCCTGAGCATTGACGATTTCGGCACCGGCAACTCGGCCCTGAACTACCTGATGACCCTGCCGGTCACGACGCTGAAGGTAGACCGCACCTTCGTGCAGGCGCTGGAAGATTCGCCGGGCGCCTACCGCATTGTGCAGGCGATTGTGGCGCTGGGCCACGCCCTGGGGCTGGACGTGGTGGCTGAGGGCGTGGAGACACCCGCCCAGCTGCTGCAGGTGCGCGACCTGGGCGTGGAGCGTACCCAGGGCTTTTTGCTGGGCCGCCCCGGTCCCCCTGAGGAGCTGAACTGGGAGGGGACTGGAGAGGGGGGTAAGGAGAAAGGTGGGGATCACTGGGCCTGAGCAGCCGGGGTTCAGGTGCCTGTGTTCATGAAGGTTGACCGGTAGGACGGCGCACCCTTCCGAAATTTCGGCGCCGTCTTTAGCGCGCGCATTCGATCGACGTAATCAGATAGCTGTTGCCATCAAGACGCAGAGCGGGCTGCTGTCACGGCAGCGACATACAGCTGCACAATCTGGGTTAGCGGTTCCGCGTCTAGGGTTTCGTAGATGACATAGTTCTCGGTTTTCTTTAGTTTCAGAAAAATGTCATCAAATATCCCGGGATCGAAATATTGCTTAAGACCATAAAGTCCATTCCCATGACCCAACATCGGTGAGGGACGGGCACCACACATCAGCCACCCTTCCACAGCTTTTGAGGTAGCAAGGCCAAGGGGCTTATAGTGCTCTAGGACCTCTTCCTGGTCGTCCCCCAGGTAACCGAAAATAATTGTTCTTGCCATTGTTTCCGGCGGGATTGATGCCAGCTTATCGTGGAGTTCTGTGGGTCGGATATACAGCGTAACCAGAATAATGATGGAATCATCCGCGTCGATAGATCCTCTTATGTCCTCATGGAATCGGCACTCTAGCCCCAAACCTTCCCTTAATGGCTGTTCCAAGTCGGTGTATATACCTTGCACAGGTTTTTTAAAAACAATTGTGTATTTCTGTGTCATTTGGTTGATCCTAGGGGTAACGCTGTCTGGCCTTCCGGTAATCCTTTGAGTTTCAGCTCAATATTGAAGTCGATCAGCATGCGGTCTCTTCTGCTCAGGCCGTATTTCTTAAGCAGATCATCATGTATCTGCTTAAGTGCGGGGTTCCGCCGCTCATAAAAAGCCATATAATCACCTACTTCCTCAAGTTGGCCGCCAGAGACATCGGCGCTAACAATCTCATGTCCTGATTGGATCATTGTCGTTTCGGCATAAGCCACGGAGTGCGATTGCAAGACGCTTTTATTCAAGGGTATTCCTTGGCGCTTCTTACTCTCCATAAAAAGAATTGTTTCAAAATTCTGAATAGTGCTCATTTTTAGCGTTTTAAGTGAACCATAGCCAATCCCAAGTCGCTTCATCTGATACATCGAGACGTAGGCAACCGTCGGGACGCCCTTACCTGCCGCGAGCTCACCGCTTGCTGATGGGATCCAGGAGGGGAGATCTTGCAGGAAGGCAACGTCAAAGATCAACTGGACTGAAGACGCAGCATACTTTCTCGTAAAAGTCCCACTCTGTCCTTTAGGCCCAGTAACGACCGTTGTAATGGACTTAGCGTCGACGCCAAATACGACGTTGTCTTTAAACTTCCATCCCTGAGGCGGATTGGCAACATCCAGCCCCTTATATAGTCCTGCAACAGGCGCACGGACCCGCCCACCTCCCTGAGCAGCCCCTCCTACAGCATTACCAACCGAACGCAGCACCTGGCCCAGACTGATTTTCCTATTCGGCTCAACGGGAACAGGGATGCTTATGCCACCTATACCAGCAGCAGCTCGCTGAGGCTGAAACCCAGGTGGGGGCCACTGGATCTGCACCTTGTCGAGGGCCTGCATGGCTTTCTGGCCGGCCTGACCGATCCACTTGAACTTGCCCCCCAGGAACGAGGCCACCTTCCCGGCCTTGGCGGCCTTGAGCACCAGGCCCGCAATCGGGATGAAGGTCATCAGGATCTCGGTCACGGCGTAGCCGATCACACGGCCCCGGAAGGTCCACGCACTCAGGGGATTCTGGTTGTTCCAGCCGGCCTTGAAGTCTGCAATGAGCAGCTCAGCGATCTGCTTCAGGCCGCCCCCCGCCAGGAAGGCGTAGATCTCCCCGATTTTGGCCAGCAGGTGGCCCTGCAGCGCGGTCTGAATGACGCCGTAGATCGCCTTGACGATGGTCAGGGGCAGCTTCACCAGCTCAACCAGCCCCACCAGGGCGTCCCAGATGCTTTGCAGCACCCCCAGCTGCATCCCCGTCATGAACGAGCCGGTGTACAGGGCCTGTTCGCCGGCCGTGCCGAAAGTCTGTTTCGTGGTCTCCAGCACGCCCTTGGTGAAGCTGCCGCTGTACGCCTTGATGTCGGCTGCGCCCTTGGGGCTCGGCAACCAGAAGGGCACGTCTTCCTGCAGCTGGACGCCATTGGCATCGCGTCCAGCGGTCATGGCGGTGATGGCAGATTCAAAAGCCCCTTCCAGGAAGCTTTTGTACTTGGGATTGGTGACTTTGAAGGCGCTGGGCTGGTTCACCGCCCGCAGCACGTTGGTGAAGTACCGGGCATCTTCGCCAAACTCGGCGGCGCCATATTGGGCGGTCACCACCTTGAAAATGCCCTCGCCTTTTCTGGGCACGTAGAACTTCAGGTTGGCGTCCTCGGCCAGCCTGGGCGGCGGAATCTTGAGGTGACTAGCGGCCACCCAGCCCTGCAGCCCTGAAGGCGTGCGCACGGCGTACAGGCCCTGCTTCGGGTCATGGCGAAGCAGCTGCAGGCGGGTGGTGTTCGGCACCTTGCCCAGGACCTTGCCTCCAGGCGTCTCGCGGAGAAACACGCCGCCGTCTTCGGTTTGCCACACGAAGGCGAAGGGGACCGGTGGCGCCTGACCGGCACTCAGGGTCTGGAGTAGCGCGGGAGTGGCCGTGGTGGGTGCGGCCCGCCGCTGCAGCGCCCCAGTACCCCGGGCTGCTGGGGTGGCTACTGGACGCAGACCCCGATCAGGGGACGCGAGTGGCCCCCGGGCCAGCCGGTGGCCCATCTGCCGGGCTTCCGCTTCAAGGCCGGCATCCGGGTCAATGCCAGGGCCGACCTTGCCCTGACTCTGCTGGACGGTATGCGTCACTTCATGCGCCAGCAGTTCCAGGCCACTCTGACTGTTCAGGTTGAACTGGCCGGCTTGGAAGAAGATGTCGCTGCCGGTGGTGAAGGCCAGGGCATTGACGCCTTTCGCCAACTGGTGGGCCTCTGGATCATCGTGAATGCGCACGCGGCTCAGGTCGTGGTTCAAGCCCTGTTCCAGATGGCGCTGAATGGCTTCGGGCAGAGGGTTCCCAGCACCCCGCCGGGCCTGGATGCGTTGAAAAACCGGCTGGGTGGCTTCGGCGTTCAGTTCCGCCAGCTGCCGTTGCAGGGCGGCTGCGCGCAGCACCTGATCAGCGTGGGCCTGCTGCTCGCTCTGCCTCTGCACGACACCACCGCGCGCTGCAGGGCCAGCCGCTCACCGGGGGGCACTAGGCCCAGCACGACCCGAGCGACCGGCGCGCTGAGCTCGTGGCGTTGCAGGGTGGCCAGATGCTCGCCGTAGGTGTCGTACCGGGCCTGTGCCGGGCCACGATCTGTTCTGAAGCCTTGCGCGAGGGTTTGGGCCACCTGCCGTTGCAGGGCTGCGTGCTGGGCAAACTGGCGCGAGTCCAGGCGCTGGCCTTCAACCTGCCCGGCGTGGCGTTGCATCACGGCCACCCAGTCGGCGGGATTCTGGGGACGGGCGGGTGGATCGGGGCTGGCCTCACGCTGCACGGTGGGGTCCGCCTGATCAGGGCGCACTGGCCCCAGGTCTGCCAGCTGGCGTTGCAGGGTCTGGCGCTGGTCATCAAGTCGGCTCACTTCTCCCGCGTGGAGTTCCAGGGCGCGCAGGGCTGGGGCTGCCTGTCGGCGCTGGAGTGCAGGGGCGTGCGAGGTGAAGCGGGTGAGATCGGCGCGCAGCTGGGCGTGACGTTGCAGGACCAGATCGAGAGGGGCAGAGCTGTGACGCTCAGCGGCTTGTTCTGGCGCCTTGCGGGTGGATGTGGGCTTGCGGGCGTACTCCATAGACCTCCCGGGATACGTGCCCCCATGATGCCAGCGAATGCGCCGGAAGGTGACCCGACGTGAGCTTGAATCCGCCGGCCTCGAAGGAGTGCGCAGCCTCCGCGTCTGCTGCTCCTTGGCCTGACCCCGCTTGTGGCTCAGCCCCCGATATTCACGGTGGGCGCCCCGGCCACGATCACGCCGCCGTGGGCGGTCATATCGCCCAGACGGGCAGCCGGCTTCTTGTTGATAAACACGGTGGCGCTGCCCCGGGCAATGGTGTCAGGCGGACCCGAACACACGCACATGTCACCCACACGGGCCGCCGGCATGCGGCCAATCATGACCGTGGGGCTGCCCATGTTGACTGGCCCGCCCACATGCGGCGATTTGCCGTCGTACAGGGGGCAGGTGTGGTTGTCACCAACGCGCGCAGCAGGGGGCATGGGGGCAGTGTACCCCGCTGCCTGGGGCCTGCCCAGCCGGTTTGCCGCCTCCACTACGCCCGGTTCTCTGCCACCGATCAGAGCAGGGTCGGGGCCAGGGCGCGCAGGGCCGTCCAGATGCAGCGCCCGAAATGCCTCAGCTGAACGGCCGCGCCTCTCAGCTGTCCACCATAAGTGCCTCGCCCCTCCCCCAGGCCAACGGTTCAGAAGGGCGCAGCAACGTGTCCATTCCCGGGCGAGGCACTTCGCTTCGCCACTCGCTCTGCGGCGCTGCTGTCCCCGCCCGCCCGGTTGATCGGGGGATCAATCAAGTGGAGCGAGTCTCGAAAAAAGGACGTTGCACCGGGCGTGGAGCCTTTTCGGTGCTCTCCTGAACAGTCGCACCATGAGGTGCAACGTACTGAGCTGCTCTGGGCAGGGCCAGCGCTGGTCCTACGCCCCAAGAAACTCGGTGATCAGGTTGTTCACCCGCAGAGGCTCGTCGCGCATGACCCAGTGACTGGCCCGGGGAAACCGCACCACGCGCACCCCGGGCACCCAGCGCTCCAGGCCGTCGGCCAGTTCGGGCAGCAGGGCCACGTCCCGGTCGCCCCACAGCACCAGCGTGGGCGCGCGCACCTCCAACGACCCGGTGTGGCCCTGCCCGGCCAGGCGCAGCGCCCGGTAATAGTTGAGCATGGCGGTCGCCGCGCCCGGCTGGTGCCACGCCTGCCGGTACAGCTGGCGGTCTTTGGCGGTATAGGCGGCCGGGTGAACGCCCCGCAGCGCCCACTGCCCAAAGCGGTCCAGCAGGCGCTCGGGCAGCCAGGGCAGCTGGAAGAACAGGATGTACCACGACCGCCGCCACTGCGCGGGCTGACGCATGGCCCGGCGGGCAGCGCCCGGGTGCGGCGCGTTCAGAATCACCAGTCTGTGCACCACCGCTGGCTGCCGGATGGCCAGCGCCCAGGCAATGACGCCGCCCCAGTCATGCCCCACCACATGCGCCCGCTCGTGGCCCAGGGCGCGAATCAGGTGGGCCACGTCCTGCTGCAGCGTGTGCAGCGCGTAAGCCTCCACGCCGGGCGGCTTCTCGCTGAGGTTGTAGCCCCGCAGGTCCGGCACGATCACCCGGAAGCCCGCGCGGGCCAGCGGGCCAATCTGCCGCTCCCAGGCCCGCCAGAACTCCGGGAAGCCGTGCAGCAGCAACACGGGTGGACCGCCCGCAGGCCCCGCTGCCACGTAGTGCAGCCGCACGTCCCCGGCCACGATGTGGTGGTGCGTGAGGCTCATCTGGGTCTGTTCGCTGGGCTGGGGTTCCACGGGCCTAGAAGGTGGGATTGGGCCGCGTAAAGGGCGCGGTGCGGTCGGTGCTGTCCAGCTGGCTACCGTCAATGCTGGCCACCGGACGGCCATCATCGCGCCAGAAGGTGTTGCGGCGCTCCGAGACAGGCGCGTCGGCCCAGAAGGCAAAAGTCTTGTTGGTCAGGCCGCTGGAGATCTGCCGCTCCCAGATTCGGTTGTCCTCGGCCACCAGAATCTGCGCCGAGCAGCCGTCAGAGCAGGTAATCCCCAGATCAGCCAGGTACGAGGTGTTGCGCCGCACCGACGTTCCCGGGTTGGCGCCCCAGGTGCTGCGGGCGCCGCGCAGCGTCACGAAGGCGCCGCCGGTCTGCACCGGCATGTACACATTGTCCTCAATGCGGTTGTTGCGGCTGGGCAGGTCCGGGGTGCCGCCCAGTTCCACAAAGGCCACGTCCTCGTGGGTTTCGTTGTGGTGAATCCAGTTGTTGCTGGACTGGTAGATCTCGACGCTGGCGCCGTCGCGGACATAATCCTCGCTGCAGGCGGTATTGCCTGTGAAGCGGTTGGCGGCGATCTCATTGTTGCTGCTGTTCACCAGGATGCCCCAGGCGCCGGAATCGTCGTCGCCGCCGGGGGTGTTCGTCTGCATCACCGAATTATTGAAGAAACTGCTGTTCAGCACCTTGTGAAAGCCCAGCGTGCCGTCGCCGCGCACCAGCATGGCGCCCGTCATGTAGCCGCGCGCCGAGACGCGGTTCAGGGTGTTGCGGGTGCCCCAGACCTCCCAGCCCACCAGCCAGCCCACCGGCTGGGCGGTGCAGCGCACGCCGCCCCCGGCCGCTGGCAGTGGATCGGCCACCAGCGCAATGTCCTGAAAGACCAGCCACGACCCCCGGATCTGCACCGTGGAATTCTGGCCACTCTGCCGGATGACAGGCGCCGCACCCGTGCCGTAGGCCCCGAAGGTGATGGGCGCCGCACTGGTGCCCGAGCGGGTGACCTGCAGGGCGGAGGTGGCGGTGGCCGGGAAGGTGCACCCCCGCTGCAGCAGCACCTGATCGCCTGGGTTCAGGGGCAGCCGGTTGATGTCGGCCAGGGTCCGGGGGCCACTGGTGGCGGTGCACGACACCCGGTAGGTCTGCGCCGCCTGCGCGCTCAGGTGGAGCTGACTGGCTGCGGGGGAGGGGCTGTGGCCGCAGGCGCTGAGGGCCAGCAGCGCGGCCCCCAGAAGAGTGACAGAGGGCATCCAGGCAGGGTGAAGGTGAGGGCGTGGACTCATGCAGCCCACCCTAAATGAATCCGGGTCAGCATAGGAACAGGTTTGCGCCGCAGAGGCGGGGGGTCAAGAGCAAAAGCGCTGTGCGAGACAGAAAAACGTGCTTCGTGTGCTGGCTTGAGTGTTTCTTGACAGACCGTCTGCTCAGGAGGAAGCGGTCCCTGCGTCCGGAGCCGGCGCCCCCACCACCTCACCCCCATGCCGCGCTTCTTTGTGCGCTGCCCGACAGACGCCGGGCGAGTAATTGAGTTTACACTCAGTTATGGCACGCCCCCGGCAGATTACCGATGAACAGATTGTGGCGGCGGCGCAGGAGGTCTTTCTGGAACAGGGTTTTGCGGCCACCACCGCTGCGATTGCCCGCCGCGCGGGGGTTTCTGAAGGCACGCTGTTTAACCGCTTTCCCACCAAGGAGGACCTGTTTGCGGCGGCCATTGGCCTGACCGACTACGGGCAGTGGCGCGCGGCGCTGCTTGCAGCGGTGGGCCAGGGCGAGGTGCGGCGCAACCTGGAGCGCGCCACCCTGAGCATGCTGCGCGAGGCCCAGGCCCTGGTGCCGCGCCTGACGGTGATGTTCTCGCGCGGGCACGACCCCAGCCACAACCCCATGATTGACCGCCTGGACGACCCCATGCGCGCCGATGCCCGGGCACTGACGGGTTACCTGCAGGGCGAGGTGGCCCTGGGGCGCGTGCGCCCGCTGGACGCCGAGGTGACGGCTCTGACGGTGGTGGGCGCCCTGACACATTTCATTCACCAGGAGCAGGTGATGCCGCCGCCTGGGCGCACCCCTGTGGACGCCGGGCGCTTCGTGCGCGGCCTGCTGGATGTGCTGTGGCCCGGCCTGGCCCCCTGAAGCCGGCGCGTGTGGGCAGTAATTGAGTGAAGACTCGAATACCCCAAAGGTCGGATGACCGCTGCCCCCTGCTCCCGTCACGCTGAACCCGTCTGTACCGCTTCGCCCCGTCCCACTTTCCCGCCGAGGTTGTTATGGTTCACCCCCGAAGTCGTCCCCGCCCGGCGCCGCTGCTTATGCTCTGCGCCGCGCTGGCCCTGTCCCTCTCTGTCGCACATGCGCAGAGCACGTCGCCTTCCCCGGCCGCCACGCCGCCACCGGCGCTGACCCCCGCCCCGCCCACCCTGACCCTGCCGGAGTTGCTGCTGGCCCTGCGCGCCTCGCCGGGCTGGCGGGGGGCAGACCTGAGCTATCAGGCCGCCGCCCTCGCGCTGCAAAGTGCCCGCACCCGCGCGGGCCTGAGCCTGAGCGCCGGGGCCGACGGTTCGCTGAGCCGCGTGCCCTGGAACGGCGGCGAGTGGAAGGGCGCGGCCACCGTGACCCTGAGTGCCAGCGTGGCCGTGCTGCCCTGGTCGCCGGCCCTGGAAGGGGTGCGCAGCGCCGAGCGGGCCCTGGGCGCGGCGGCCCTGGACCTGCGCGCCGCGCGGGCGGCCCAGACAGCGGCCCTCTTTCAGGCGCTGGGCGGCCTGCGCCGGGCCCAGGCAGGCCTGGAGGCCGCCCAGGCGGGCCGGACGTTGGCCGAGCGGGTGCTGGCCATCACCGAAGCCCAGCGGGCCGCGGGGCTGACCACAGACGCCGGCGTCCTGGACCGCCGCGCGGGTCTGGAAGCGGCGGTGGCGGGCCAGGAGAGTGCCGCACGCGCCGTCACCCAGGCGGCGCAGGCCCTGACCCGGCTGCTGGGCACGCCCGTGAGCGTGGGCGCCGGGGTGCTGAACCCCCCGCTGCCCGACCTGACCCCCGCCGGGGACCTGGAGACGCTGCTGGCCCGCGCCCTGCGCCAGCGCCCCGAGGTGGCCCGCGCCCAGGCAGCAGTGGCCGATGCCCAGGCCGGACTGGCCGCCGCCCGCCTGGACGCCCGGCTGCCCGACGTGAGCGCCAGCGTGCGCGCCGGGCAACTGGCCGACGCCCAGGGCGGCGGCGGGCGCACCGTGGGCGCCAGCCTGAACCTGAAAGCCGGCGTGCTGGGCGTGCAGGCCAGCGTGCCGCTGCGGGACACGGACTCGGCCGTGAGCGGCGTGGCCCTGTCGCTCAGCGCCGCGCTGCCGCTGCTGGGCCGCCCGCAGGCCGCCGCGCTGTCCCAGGCCGAACTGGGGCTGCAACAGGCCGAACTGGCGCTGGCCAGTGCCCGGCAGGCCACCGAGCTGGACGTGCGCACCCGCTTGAGTGCCCTGGAAGACGAGCGCGCCGCGCTGCCGGGGGCGCGCACCCGTGTCCAGTCGGCCGAAACAGCCCTGCAGAATGCCCGCGCCCGCCTGGACGCTGGCCTGGGCACCACGCTGGACCTGGCCCAGGCCGAACTGGCCCTGTTGCAGGCCCGCCACGCGCTGCAGGCCGCCCAGGACAGCGTGGCCCTAGCCGGTCTGGCCCTGGCACAGGCCACCGCCGACCTTGACCCCTTCCTGCCTACTCTCCCCGCCCCCCTGCCCACCGGAGGCCAACCATGACCCGTTCCCCCCTGCCCGCCCTGCGCCTGCTGCTCCCTCTGCTGCTCACCCTGGGCGGCGCCCACGCCCAGAGCGCCACCACCCTGACCCTGCCCTCGGCGGTGAGCCGCGCGCTGGCCCAGGGGGTGGACGTGACAAGCGCCCGCGCCAGCCTGCAAAAAGCCCAGGCCAACCTGCGCGCGGTGCGCGCCGACCCCACCAGCCTGATCACCACCCTCACCCAGGCCGAGCAGGAGGTGGCCGCCCAGACCGCCGCGCTGGACGCCGCCAAGCTGGGTGCGGCGCAGAGCGCCATCAGCGGCTACCTGTCGGCCTACGAGGGCGCTGCCCGGGTCACGCTGGCCGGCGCGCAGGTGGGCCTGAGCGAGCGCAACCTGAAAATTGCCCAGGCCCGGCTCGCCGCGCGCACCGCCACCGCCCTGGACGTGAGCCGCGCCCAGAACGCCCTGAACAGTGACCGCCAGGACCTCGCCAGCGCGCGGGCCACCCTGCCGGTGCTGGAAGCGGGGCTGGGGCGCACCCTGAACCTGCAGGGCGACCTGAAACTGAGTGCCCCGCCCGCCGCGCCCAAGCTGAGCGTGACGCTGGCCACGCTGCAGAGCGGGCTGGACAAACGCCTGCCCAGCCTCGTGCAGGCGGCGAACGGCGCCGCCTTTGCCGCGCTGCAGGTGCGCCTGGCCGACAACGATTACACCCCGGCCCGCACCCTGGACGACGCCCGGGTGGCCGCGCAGAACGCCCAGCGCAGCCTGGACGACGCCCTGCGCGCCGCCCAGACCGGCGTGCGCGACGCCTACCGCGCCGCCCAGGACGCCCAGGAGCGCGTGGCCCTGGCGCAAGGGGCCCTGCAGAACGCCCGCACCGCCCTGACCCAGGCGCAGGCCCGCCTGAAGGCCGGCACCGCTGCCGCCGTGGAGGTCCAGCAGGCCCAGCTGCAGGTCGCGCAGGCCGAATTCAGCCTCACCCAGGCGCAGGGCGGTGTGTGGCGGGCCCTCTCGGCGCTGGGACAGGCCAGCGGCGTGGACGTGACCGGGCTGGTGAACTGAGGTGCGCGCCCTGTTGCCCCTGACCTTGCCGCTGTTGCTGGCGGCCTGCGCGCCGCCCGGCGGCACCGGGCCGACCAACGACATTGACGCGCCGCCCGCCAAGACCACGGCCCTGCAGGTCACCACGGTGACGGCCACAGCGGGCACGTTGCAGGCCCAGCGCAGCGCCAGCGCCACGCTGCAGGCCCAGCGCGACAGTCAGGTGGCGGCGCAATCGGGCGGCGCCGTGCGGGCCGTGCCGGTGCAGGAAGGCGAGCGGGTGCAGCCCGGGCAGGTGGTGGTGCAGCTCGACGACCTGCCGCAGCGCCAGGCGCTGGACAATGCCCGGCTGCAACTGCAGCAGGCGCAGCTGAGCCTTGAACAGACCCAGCGCACGGCGCAGGGTGCAGGAGCCAGCCTGCGCGCCGCCGTGCAGGCCGCCGAGGCCACGCTGGCCCAGGCGCGCAGCAGCGCCCAGAGCGCCGAGCGGCTGTACGCCCTGGGCGGCGTGAGTCAGGCCGATCTGCAGGCGGCCCGCTCGGCGCTGGCGCAGGCCGAGAGTGGGCTGGCCCAGGCCAGAAGCAACCTCTCGCAGAACGGCCAGAGTGCCCAGAACAGTGTGCCGCTGGCCCGCGTGACGCTGGCCCAGGCGCAGGCCGGCGTGCGGCAGGCCGAGGAGAATCTGGCCCGCACCGCCGTGCGCGCACCCTTTGCGGGCACCGTGGCCGACCTGGGCGTGGAGGTGGGTGAATTTGTGGCCCAGGGTTCGCCGGTGTTCCGGCTGGTGGACCCCGGCAGCCTGCGCGCGCAGTTCAGCGTGCCCGCCGCCGACGCCGCCACGCTGCGCCCCGGCACCCCGCTGAACCTGGGCTACGGCGGGCAGAACTACGTGGCCACGGTGGTGGATACCCCCGGCATTGCGGGCACCAACCGCCTCGTGCCGGTCACGGCGCGGGTGCAGGGTGGGGGCGCCCTGCCGGTGGGCGCCACCGCCCAGGCCCGCTACCGGGTCACGCTGGGCCGGGGCGTGCTGGTGCCGGCCAGCGCCGTGCAGGCGGAAGAGGGCCAGAACGTGGTGTATGTGGCCGCCGCCGGGGTGGCGCAGCGCACGCCGGTGACCGTGGTGGCTGAGAGCGGTGCCCAGGTGGCGGTGCAGGGCCTGGACGCCGGGCAGGCCGTGATCACGCCGCTGCCCGCCAGCTTGCAGGACGGCGCGCGGGTGAGGGTCACGCGCCCGGCCGGGGCCCGGCCATGAGCACCCACGAACCCGCCGACTTCAACGCCCCGCCCGGGCGGCTGCCCGACGGCACGCCCGAACCGGCGGTGCATCCCCTCGTGCGCTTCAGCGTGCGCAACTACGTGTTTTCCATCGGGATTTTCGTGATGCTGGTGCTGGCCGGGCTGGTGGCCACCTTCCGGCTGGGCGTGGAACTGCTGCCCAACTTCGAGGTGCCGGTGCTGGCCGTCAGCACCGCCTACCCGGGCGCCAACCCCGATCAGGTGGACCGCGAGGTCAGCCGCCGCATTGAAGACGCCGTGAGCACGCTGGCAGGCGTGGTGGACATCAACACCACCTCGGTCAGCAACCAGTCGGCGGTGGTCATTACCTTTACCGACGACACGAACGTGGACAGCGCCGCCAACAGTGTCTCGCAGGCGGTGGCGGCCATCCGCGCCGCGCTGCCCGACGGCTCGGAAGCCCCGGTGGTGCAGAAGTTCGACCCCAACGACACGCCCATTCTGACGCTGGCCCTGCTGGGCGGCAGCGCGCCCCCCGCGCAGGTGACCGCCCTGGCCGAGGATGTGCTGGTGCCCCGCCTGGAGCGCATTGACGGCGTGGCCGACGTCAGCCTGACGGGCGGCCCGGAGCGGCAGGTGCAAGTTCTCCTGGACCCGGCCCGCTTGCAGGCCTACAACCTCACCCCGGCGCGGGTCACGGGCGCCATCAGTGCCAGTGCGCTGGACCTGCCGGCCGGCGCGGTGGCCCAGGGCGGCACCCAGACGCAGTTTTCCACCCGAAACACCCCGCGCAGCGCGGCCGAGGTGGCGCGCATTCCCCTGGACAGCGGCCTGCAGGTGGGTGACGTGGCCCGGGTGCGTGACTCGGCCGCCGCCGCCACCTCGCTGGCCCGGGTGAACGGCCAGCCGGCGGTGCTGCTGAGCGTGCGCAAGGGCAGCGGCACGAACTCGGTGGCGGTGACCGACCGGGTGCGCGCGGCCATGCAGGCCCAGCCCCTGCCCAGGGGCTACCGCCTGAGCCTGGCCAGCGACACCACCCGCGAAACCCGCGCCACCGTGAAAGACACCTTCAAGGAATTCCTGATTGCTGTGGCGGCGGTGGGCGTGATCTGCCTGCTGTTTCTGGGGCGGCTGAACACCGTGTTTGCGGTGGTGCTGGCCATTCCCATCTCCATCAGCGCGGCGCCGCTGCTCTTCAGCCTGCTGGGCTTTACCTTCAACATCATCTCGCTGCTGGCGATCATCGTGGCCATCGGCATCGTGGTGGACGATTCGATTGTGGTGGCCGAAAACGTACAGCGCTACCGCGACCTGGGCTACAGCCCGGTGCGCAGCGTGCTGCTGGGCGGCTCGGAGGTCTTCTCGGCCGTCACGGCGGCCAGCTTCTCGCTGCTGGCGGTGCTGCTGCCCCTGAGCTTCATGCCGGGCATCCTGGGGCAGTTTTTCAGCCAGTTCGGACTGGGGATTGCGGCGGCCATCGCGCTGTCGTGGCTGGAAAGCCTGCTGTTTCTGACGGTACGCATGGCCTATACCCAGGACCCCGAGCCGGTCACGTGGCGGGACGTGCCGGCCGTGCTGGGCCGCTTTCCGCTGCTGCTGCGCCAGAGTCTGGCGGGCGTGCGCACCCTGAGCGGCTGGCTGGGGCTGGCCCTGGCGGGCGCGGCGCTCACCGCAGCGGTGCGCGGCGCGGGGCTGGCCCTGCCCGTCGCGCTGGGGCTAGCCGCGCTGCTGGCGCCACTGGGCCTGGCGGTGGTCCGCTACCTGCTGACCGCGCTGTACGCCGTGCTTGAAGCGCTGACCGGCACCCTGCACGGGGTGACCAACCGGGGCGTGCAGGCCACGGCGCGCGCCTATGCCCGCAGCCTGGGGGGCGCCCTGGCGCGGCCCTGGGTGGTCATGGGCGTGGCAGGGCTGTTTTTGCTGAGCGCCGGGCTGGCCATGCGCGGGGTGGGCTTCGCCTTTACCCCCCAGACCGACAGCGGCTCGCTGACCGTGGACCTGGACCTGCCCACCGGCACCGATCTGGCCACCACCAACCGCCTGACCCGGCAGGTGGAAGAGAATCTGCTGGCCCGCGATGAAGTGCGTCTGGTGCAGACCAGCGTGGGCTCGGGCAGCCTGACCGGGGGCAACAGCCCCAACGCCGCCAGCCTGACCGTCACCCTGATTCCCAAGAGCGAGCGCCCCGGGATTGAAACCCTGGTGGCGCGCTACCTGCGCGACCTGGAGCGCGTGGCCGCCGCCGTGCCGGGCACCGAGGTGCTGGTGGCCTCAGAGCAGGGCGGGCCCGGGGGCAGCGCCGACATCACCCTGGCGCTCACCGCCCCCAACCAGGCCCTGCTGGTGCAGCGCAACCGCGAGGTCGTGCGCCTGCTCTCGCAGGACCCCAACCTGCGCACGGTGGAAAGCAGCCTCAGCGCCACCCGCCAGGAACGCACCTTCGTGCCGGACCCCACGCGCCTGAGCGGCACCGGCCTGAGCGCCAGCGACGTGGCCCAGGCCCTGCGCACCTACAACGACGGCTCGGTGGCCGGGCGTGTGCGCGACGGCGACCGCAGCGTGGACATCGTGGTGCGGCTGGACCCCGCGCTGATCAGCGGCGAGCAGAGCCTGCTGAGTCAGACGGTGTACTCGCAGGGGCTGGGCGCCAACCTCACCCTGGGCGAACTGGGCGCCTTCGAGCTGGCCCAGACGCCCGCCACCCTCAGCCGCCTGAACAAGGCCTACACCGCCACCCTGGACATCAACCTCGTGGACGGCGGCCCCAATCCCTTCGCCTACCAGCAGGAACTGGTGGGCCGCGTGCAAAAGGCCGGGCTGCTCTCGGGCGGCGTGACCCTGGGCAACGCCAGCGCGTTTGGCAGCGCGGGCCTGACCGGGGACCTTGTGTTCTACGGCCCCATTCTGATGCTGGTGGCCATCCTGCTCACCTACCTCGTGCTGGGCAGCCAGTTCAACTCCTTCCGGTATCCGGTGTACCTGCTGCTGCCGGTGCCCATTGCCATCGTGGGGGCGCTGTGGACGCTGAACCTCTTTGGCGTGAACCTGGACGTGATCACGGTGCTGGGCATGGTGATCCTGCTGGGGCTGTCCACCAAGAATTCCATTCTGTACCTGGAATTCGTGACCGAGCGGGTGCGCACCCTGCCGCTGCGCGAGGCGCTGATTGAAGCGGCCGAGCTGCGGTTCCGGCCCATCCTGATGACCACCCTGACCGTGCTGGTGATCAGCGTGCCGCTGATTCTGGGCCAGGGCGAGGGCGCCGAATTCCGCCGGGGCCTGGGCATCGTGATTCTGGGGGGCGTGGTGACCTCTACCCTGCTCACCTTCTACGTGGTCCCCAGTGTGTTCTGGCAGTTCGAGCGCCGCCGTCTGGGTGCCCCCACCCCGGCGCCCCCTGCCCTGAGCGCCACCGACTGACCAGAATCTGGGCCTTATCTGGCCCACTGCGCCTCACCCCCTGACCAGGGGTGGGGCGCTTACTTTTCTGACCGGAGATATGTCTACAATGAGCAATGACCAAAGAAGATGAAGCCCCTTCAGGTGGACCGCTGCCCGGCGCGCACGCGCCGTATGCCCCCCCCACCCTGACCCCGCTGGGCGCGTGGCAGGCCCTGACCCTGGTGATTTCTGTGCCGGTGCTGCCCGGTGGGCTGGACCCAGCGCCAGGGGGCCCCGATGCCTGGTAGGCGCGCGCGCTGGGCCCTGGCCGGCGCCCTGCTGCTGGCAGGCTGCGCGCCCAGCGGGGCCCCCACGCCGCCCGCTCTGGCGCCGCTGGGCCTGCTGGAAATCAGCTTCGATGGCCTGGGCAGCACGCAGGCCCACTCTCAGGTGCGCCCGCTGGCCCTGGAAGAAAGCGGCGCGGGCCTGGAACTCTCACCCCTGAGCGTGAGCGTGACCGATGTGGGGACGCGCGGCAGCGGCGGCACACGCTACATCACCGCCACCTACCGGGTGCGCAACGCGGCCAGTAACGGCACGCCCTCGGGGACGGCGCGCACCAACCTCACGCTGCTGGCCGCCGGGGTGAGCGACAATGTGGACGGCACCGCCCTGCGCGCCATGACCGTGTTCAGCGGCGCGCCGGCCCCCGCCGGGGTAGCGCGCAGCGTGCTGCCCACCCACGCGCTGGACTACCAGCCTGCCGCCGAACAGGTGCGCCCCGTGGCGGGCGGCGAGGACCTGCAGGTGTTTCTGGAATCCGAGGTGGCGCCGGGCAGCTTCACGCGCGGCGGCGTGCCGGTGTCCAGCTACAGCGACCTGGGCGTGACCACCGTGTTTCCCTACGGTTACGTGGTGCGCACCCCGGCGGGCGGGCGCACCCTGAGCGCCAACCCGGCGGCCGGGCAGTACGACGGCCGGGTGGCCATCAGTGTGCGGGTGCCGCTGCAGCCCAACGACAACGCCCAGACGCCGGTTGCCGGCAGCGCGCGCGATCCCTGGGCCTTTCGCATGACCTTTCTGGTCGTGACTGATTCGGCCACCCGGGTCACGCAGACCCTGGAAGAACAGAGCCTGCCCGACAGCCAGGTGCTCACCCGGGCAGCGGCGGCGGGCGCGACCGGGGTCAACGTGCTGCCCGGCAACGCCTACGCCTCGGGGGGCACCCTCCCCGCGCGCCGGGTCTGCCAGGTGCGCACCGCCGACGCCGCCGGCGCCCCGGGCGCCACCTACCTCGTCAACTCGTGCCCCTGAGCGGAGGTTTCATGCGTTCCCTGCCCTTTCCTGCCCTGGCGCCGCTCTCGCTGGCCCTGCTGCTGGGCGCCTGCGCGGCGCCCCAGCCGGCCCCGCCGCCGACCACTTCCGCGCCCATCGCCCCCGCACCCGGCGCCGAACCGGCCCCCACCACGCCGGCCCCAGCCCCCGCCCACGCCCTGACCCCGCTGGGCACCGTGGAAATCGCCTTTTCCGGCCTGAACGACCCCGAAGGCTTCCGGGCCGAACTCGTGCCCCAGGCGCTGACCAACGTGGGCGGCCTTCAGCTGGAGCCGCTGGCCAACAGTTCGTTCACCGTGGGCACGCGCGGCGCGGGCGGCATGCGCTACCTGTATGCCTCGTTCCGGGTGCGCAACGCCGACGCGGCGGGCACCGCCTACCCGGCGGCGCGGCAGAACCTCACGCTGGTGGCCGCCAGCACCGCCAGCACCATTGGCGAAACCGCCATCAGTGCCCTGCAGCGCTTCGACGGCAGCGCGGCGCCCGCCGGCATGGCCCAGAGCATCCTGCCCACCCACGCCATGACCCTGGACCGCACCAGCGGCGCTGACCGCCTGCAGCCCAAGGCCGGCAGCGAGGACCTGCAGGTGTTCGCCGAGGACGAGGTGGCCGCCACCCCAGCCGGGGCCACGCGCCTCTTTCCCTATGGCTACGTGGTGCGGCGCAAGAACGTGAGCGCCAGCCGCCTGCTGCCGGGCAACCCGGCCGCCGGGCAGTTCGACGGCGTGGTGACGATTGCCGTCAAGCTGCCGCTGCAGGCCAGCAGCGCGGACGATCCGTTCCGCTTCAACATGAATTTTGCGGTCATGGACGACAGCCGCACCCGCGTGACCGAGAGTGTGGAAGAGCAGGGCGCCTTCAGCAGCGCCGCCGCGCGGGCCGGGGCCCTGGGCGTGAACATCCCGGTCATGACCCTGTGCGGCAGCACGCTGAACACGGGCGTCACCCAGTTCATCGGCTCGGCCACCACGGCAGGCAACGCGGCGCGCCTGGCCAAAATTGGTGGGAATATTGCCCTGAAGAACGTGGCGCTGGCCTATACCGTGCCCGGGCACGTGCAGCTGTCGGTGCCGGCGGGCAGCGGCCTGGCCGGGGCCTACAGCACCTACGGCGGTGCGGCGCTCAGCTTCAGCGGGGGCAGCACCCGCCGGGGCGGCGCGGCGACGGTGGGCGCAGCCGGCAACTTCACCTTCATCTCCAAGGTGGGCGACGGCCAGCCGGCGGTGACTGATCAGCTGCTCTACCGCGTCTCGGACAACCAGGGCTGCAGCGGCACCGACACCACTGCCGACGTGAACGTGGCCGGGCGGGTGTGGTTCGTGAACAACAGCGGCTCCAATGGCGACGGCCGGCAGGGCACCCCCTTCAACACCCTGGCGGCGGCCCAGACGGCCTCGGCGGCGGGGGATCACCTGTACGTGGCGCGCGGCACCGGCACCACAGGCGGGCAGAACAGCGGCCTGACGCTGAAAACAGGCCAGACCTTGATCGGTGAGGGCGCCGCCCTGACCGTGGGCGGCGTCACCTACATCGCGGCTGGGGCACAGAACGCCCAGATCGGCAACAGTGCGGGCGCGGGCCTCACGCTGGCCCAGAACACCGTGGTGCGCGGCCTGAACATCAGCGGCACCAGCAGCGCGGTGACGGGCAGTAATTTTGGCACCCTGGACCTCACTGCTGGCACGGTGGGCGCCAGCGCGGGTCCGGCCCTGAACCTCACGGGCGGCACCCTGAATGCGACCATCACGGCGCTGAATTCCAGCGCCTCGCCGGGCACCGGCAGCCTGCTGACCGGCGTGGGCGGCACCCTGAGCGTCACGGGCAGCGGCGCGGCCGGTTCCGGGGGCACCCTGCAGGGCGCCGCCGGCGAGGGACTGCGGATTGTGCCGCAGAACCAGACCCTGACCGCCACCCTGGAGCGCCTGAACGTGCAGAACAACGGCGCCGAGGGCGTGGAGGTGGTCACCCAGAACACCGAAACCGGGCGCGCCGTGCTGACGGTGCGCAGCAGCACCTTTGCGAACAACGGGCTGGCGGCCGTGCGGGTGGACCACGCTGCCAACAGCGCCTCGCGCACCGTCCTGAGCGGCAACACCGTGAACAACACGACCTCTGCGGCGGGCGGGTTCAGCATCAACACCACGCATACGGGCGCCCAGACCGACGAGTGGCTGCTCAGTGGCAACTCGCTG
The DNA here is from genome assembly GCF_003028415.1 of Deinococcus arcticus. Classification (NCBI taxonomy): domain Bacteria; kingdom Thermotogati; phylum Deinococcota; class Deinococci; order Deinococcales; family Deinococcaceae; genus Deinococcus; species Deinococcus arcticus. Next base: position 78,056 of record NZ_PYSV01000005.1, on the reverse strand, counting down.
ACCCTGCAGCCCTTGTCCGGCGGCAACTCTATCGGGCTCTCAGGCGTGGTGGCGGGCGCGGGCACACTGCGCGCCAGCGCCGTGAACAACACCGTGAACAACTTCGCCTCTCACGGCCTGCGCTTTGCCGCCCTGAACAACGCCTCGCGCCTGCACGTCACCCTGACGGGCAACCAGACGAGCACGCCGGTTTCCACGGCCCTGGAAGGCGCGCTGCTGCAAAGCGGCGACGGCCCGGCCACCAGCGCGCAGCTGTGCGCCAGCGTGACGGGCAACACCCTGCGCAGCGTGAGCGGCATTGAAGGGCTGTACGTCTGGAAGGTGGGCAGCAATACCCTGCAGCTGCAGGGCTTTGCGGGCGGCAGTGCCCAGAGCTTCCTGGCCAGCGCCAACCCCGCGACCGTGGGCATCTTCGTGGACGGCACGCCCACCGGCGGCACCTGCGAAACGCCGGCGCCCTGAACCCCGGAGGCTCCTCATGGACGAACCCTTTATCGGCACCATTCAGATCTGCGCCCTGCCCTTTGCGCCGCGCGGCTGGGCCACCTGCGACGGCCAGCTGCTGCCCATCAACCAGAATCAGGCGCTGTTTTCCATTCTGGGCACCACCTACGGCGGCAACGGGCAAACCAACTTCGCCCTGCCCGACCTGCGCGGGCGCGTGCCCATGCACTGGGGCACGCAGGGCGGCCTACCCATGAACCTGGGCCAGGCGGGCGGTCAGGCGACGCACACCCTCACGCTGGCCGAGCTGCCCGCCCACAGCCACGCGCTGGGCGCCAGTGCCAGTGCGGGCAGCACCAGCCTGCCGGCAGGGGCCCTGCTGGCCAGCGCGCCCCTGTACGCCGCCGCCTCCAGCCCCCTGACAGCCCTGGCCAACACCACGGTGGGCAGCGCCGGGGGCAGCCAGCCCCACCCCAACCTGCCGCCCCTGTCCACCCTGAATTTCGTGATTGCCCTGGTGGGCATCTTCCCGTCCCGCAACTGAGCCAGGAGACCCTATGACCCCCTACCTGGGTGAAATCCGCATGTTCGCCGGCACCTTTGCCCCCGTGGGCTGGGCGCTGTGCGAGGGCCAGCTGCTGCCCATTTCGCAGTACGACGCCCTGTTCGTCCTGATCGGCACCACCTACGGCGGCGACGGCCAGAGCACCTTCGCCCTGCCAGACATGCGTGGGCGCCTGCCGGCGCATGTGGGCACCCCCGCTGGTGGCCAGCCGCTGGCCCTGGGGCAGCTCACCGGTACCGAGACCGTGACCGTCAGCGCCGCGCAGGTGCCGGCCCACAGCCACGCCCTGCAGGCCAGCACCCTCACGGCCCCGCAGGGCGGCGGCGTCAGCGCCGGGGCCTTTCTGGCGCAGCCCGACGGCAGCGAGCTGTACGTGGGCAGCGGCCGGCGGCCCCAGACCCTGGCCGCCGCCGCCGTGGCGGCCAGTGGGGGCGCGCAGCCCCACGAGAACCTCTCGCCTTACCTGTGCGTGAACTTCATTATCGCCCTGGAAGGCATTTTTCCCTCCCGCAACTGAGGGCCGAGGTGGGAGCGCCAGCTCACCCTGCGCCGCTTCCACCGCAGCGGCACAAGCCCCCCTTCTGAATGCGGCCGGCCCGAAGAGGCCAGAGACAGAGCGGCTCTGCTGTCCAGCCCCACCGGCACCGCCACGAGGCCAACCCCATGGAACCGTTTATCGGAGAGATTCAGATGTTCGCGGGCAACTTTGCGCCGCGCGGGTGGGCCCTGTGCAACGGGCAACTGCTGCCCATTGCGCAGAACACGGCCCTGTTTTCGCTGCTGGGGACCACTTACGGCGGCGACGGGCGCACCACCTTTGCCCTGCCCAACCTGCAGGCGACTTCACCCATGGCGCCGGGAACCGGCCCCGGGCTGACACCGCGCACCCTGGGCCAGCAGGGCGGCGCAGCCAGCGTGACCCTGCTCCCCCAGGAGATGCCGCCGCACACCCACGCCGTGAACGCCTTCGACGTACCGGGCACCAGCGCCGTGCCCACCGACCGCTCGCTGGCCCGCAGCGTGAACAGCAACGCGTATGGTCCCGGCACCCCGGGCGTCACCCTGGCACCCCAGAGTCTGGCCCCAGCGGGCGGCAGCGCGCCGCACAACAACCTGCCCCCTTATCTGGCCGTCACGTTCATCATTGCGCTTCAGGGCATCTACCCGTCGCGCCCCTGACCGGAGGTTTCATGTCTCTGTTTTCTGTTCGGGGCCCCCTGTGAGCCCCACGCCCTCCCGCCGCAACCTGCTCAAGGCCGTGGCCGCGCTGCCGGCCCTGCTGGGCGGCGCGCAGGCGGCCACGATTCCGGCGCGGCGCCTGCGCGTGGCCGCCCTGGTGCCGCAGCACGAGGCCCTGCCGGGCTTCACCGCGGCGTTTCTGGCCGGTCTGGAAACGGCGCTGCTCCCGGGCGCCGCACTGCTGGTCACCCGCAGTGGGCCGCGCCCCACTGAGCTGCGTCAGGCCGCCGGGGTGGCCCTGCGCGCTGGGCCCGATGTACTGGTGACCCTGGGCGACGGCGTGGCCGAGCTGGTGGCGACTGAGCTGCCAGCGGGGCTGCCGGTGATTGCCGCCGGGCCCGGCGCCGCGCCCACCCGCCGGCCTACCCGCGCGGGCCTGCTGGGGGCCAGCCTGCACGCCTGGGAAGGCGAGTGGCTGATGGGCCAGCACCTCGCGCCGCGCCGCACCCCCACCTTCCTGCTGATCTCGGCGCTGGACAGCGGCTATGATCTGCCGTTTGCGTTCGCCAGTGGTCTGGAGGCCGGCGGCGGGCAACTGCTGGGCAGCGCGGTGCTGGACCCACAGCTGGCGGGCGGGGCCCTGCGCGCCGCGGTGGCCGCCGCCCAGGCCGCCGGCGCCCGGCACCTGCACCTGCAGGACTCTGCGCAGGTACAGACCGCTGACGTGCTGCGCGCCGCGCGCCAGCTGGGGCTGAGCGTGAGTGTGGGCAGCCTGGGCACAGGGGCCGCGCAGGTACGCAGCGCCGCCCCGTCGGCCACGCCCCTTCCTGCCGCCCTGAGGCGCGCCGCTGGCGCCCTGGCGAGTCACCCGGCAGCAGCCCTGGGCCACGATGTGGGCACGTGGCTGTCGCGCGGCGCGGCCCAGCTGCCCCACCTGACCCCCCTGGGCCTGACCGCCGCCCTGAGCACCGGGCCCGTGCGGGGCCTGCGCGGCGAACTGCTGGTAACCCCGGACGGCCTCCTGCGCGCGCCGCTGGTACTGGAGACCCCGGGCCACGCGCCCCAGCCTCTGCGCCGCCTGCCCCACACGGCCCTGAATGCCCAGGGTCTACGCAGCGGCCACCTGTATGCCTTTCCACACGCAGGGGCGCCGGGCTGAGAGCAGAAACCCAAAGCCAGAAGCCAAAGCCGCCCCAGGATTACCTCGGGGCGGCTTTGAGGCGAATGGAGCGACACCAGCTCGTGCTCCAGGACGCAGAGTGGCCTCCCGTGAGGGCAAGGGTGAAGGCCAAAGCGGCTGGCTGTGTTTTGAATCAGGCGCTGCGCCCGGCGAGGTCAGACGTGAAGTCATCCAGAGTCAAACATGACTGGCCACCGAAACCTTGATCAAGGCTCAAACTGGAACATCCCCGCATGTACGGGGAAGAGGTGCAGCAGCGAAAGGAGGCGAACCGTCACAAAGGAACATCCCCGCCCACACGGGGAAAACGAAGGGGCTCATCTGCCCCTGACTGGTGTTGTCGGAACATCCCCGCCCACACGGGGAAAACTCCTGGGCCGCGACCACCGTAGGCATATGGTTCGGAACATCCCCGCCCACACGGGGAAAACCCCAGCGTGGCCCTGCCGGAAGAACCGGGCAGCGGAACATCCCCGCCCACACGGGGAAAACTGGCCGCCGGTGGGGGGTGGGTTCAAGTACCGCGGAACATCCCCGCCCACACGGGGAAAACTTTGTCGATAGAGCCATAGTTCAAGCCGCAATCGGAACATCCCCGCCCACACGGGGAAAACGTCAGCCCAGGCGTCAGCCCGACGCCCACAGGCGGAACATCCCCGCCCACACGGGGAAAACCAATGCCGCTGGTAGTGCGGCCAGACAGACCGCGGAACATCCCCGCCCACACGGGGAAAACCTGAGGGGCTTGATCGTGGCCACGGTGAACTCCGGAACATCCCCGCCCACACGGGGAAAACGGCGGGGTCACCAACGGCGCCGCGACCTACAACGGAACATCCCCGCCCACACGGGGAAAACGGTGTTCATCGCCGGGCCCCTGGCGCTGGCCGCGGAACATCCCCGCCCACACGGGGAAAACCGCGTGACTGGTGAAGCCATGCTGGCGCCGGTCGGAACATCCCCGCCCACACGGGGAAAACTTCTGCCGGACCAGCTGCACGGCCGCCAGTGCCGGAACATCCCCGCCCACACGGGGAAAACTTCCACGCGGCTGCACTTGATCCGGCCCCCACCGGAACATCCCCGCCCACACGGGGAAAACCCCGTAGTGCATGGCGAGGCTGGTCAGGAACGCGGAACATCCCCGCCCACACGGGGAAAACTGCTCTGCGGGGTAGACGCATCCACTGTTGCTCGGAACATCCCCGCCCACACGGGGAAAACGAAACCGGACGCGCCCACATGGTCAATCTGAGCGGAACATCCCCGCCCACACGGGGAAAACTGGTAAAAGAGGAAGGCGTTGGTCGCACTGTTCGGAACATCCCCGCCCACACGGGGAAAACCCAGGGGTGGCGGTGCGCCCACCGGCCGGGCCCGGAACATCCCCGCCCACACGGGGAAAACCCGTCCGGCCAGCGCACCATTACGTTGGCGGGCGGAACATCCCCGCCCACACGGGGAAAACATGCAGCTGGTCCCGCGCCGGGCGTCGTCACCCGGAACATCCCCGCCCACACGGGGAAAACCTCCGTGTCCTGTGCATAGCCCTCCAGCAGCTCGGAACATCCCCGCCCACACGGGGAAAACCGGCCCATGGCGGTTCGGATCAGCAGCACCCACGGAACATCCCCGCCCACACGGGGAAAACGACGACGGCCACGGCGAGGTCAGCCCCTACACCGGAACATCCCCGCCCACACGGGGAAAACGCGCTCCGGTGCGGTTGCTCCGGTGGCGCGTCCGGAACATCCCCGCCCACACGGGGAAAACGGAATGGTCAGACACTCGTTTTCCATGATCAGCGGAACATCCCCGCCCACACGGGGAAAACCTCAACAAATCGCTCAAGCGCGACCCCGTGGGCGGAACATCCCCGCCCACACGGGGAAAACGTACAAGACGACGGGCTGGAAACTCTCGCAAGAGGAACATCCCCGCCCACACGGGGAAAACCTGCCCGAGTTTGCTCTGACGGTAGGTTACCGCGGAACATCCCCGCCCACACGGGGAAAACGCCGACAGCCTGTATCCCACCAAATGGGCGCTCGGAACATCCCCGCCCACACGGGGAAAACGCGTTGGGGTCAATGCCCAGTTCGCCGGCCACCGGAACATCCCCGCCCACACGGGGAAAACGCTTTTCCGCCTGCGCCGCCTGTGGGCAGGGGCGGAACATCCCCGCCCACACGGGGAAAACGCGGCAAGGTTGCCGCCTGCGTTACCCAGCATCGGAACATCCCCGCCCACACGGGGAAAACGTGCGGCTGACTGCTGCCCGGTCCTGCAGGTTCGGAACATCCCCGCCCACACGGGGAAAACTTGGCCACGATCTCTTTGAAGTTCAGAGTCAGCGGAACATCCCCGCCCACACGGGGAAAACCTGAAGGTCACCGGGCCATCGGCCGGAATCGGCGGAACATCCCCGCCCACACGGGGAAAACTGTGCTGCCGCGCTCACGGGCCTCCTGGGCGGCGGAACATCCCCGCCCACACGGGGAAAACCCGGCCCGCTGTTCCCCAAGTTGCTGCGCCCGCGGAACATCCCCGCCCACACGGGGAAAACGCCGCCCTGGCGCATGGCGCGCACCATCTGTTCGGAACATCCCCGCCCACACGGGGAAAACTCCCCCCAGGTCACCAGCTGGCGGCCGGCGCCCGGAACATCCCCGCCCACACGGGGAAAACAAGCATGATGTGGACCAGCAGGCCGCCCAGGCCGGAACATCCCCGCCCACACGGGGAAAACGTAATCGTCGAAAACCCCCAGGAATTCGCGGCCGGAACATCCCCGCCCACACGGGGAAAACAGCCTGGGCACCCTCATCATCTGGCGCCCCCCCGGAACATCCCCGCCCACACGGGGAAAACGCCCCCGACGACCCCTAGCCCCAGGAGGCCCCCGGAACATCCCCGCCCACACGGGGAAAACCCGCCCAGCCTGCAAACCCTCAGCCCAGCGGCCGGAACATCCCCGCCCACACGGGGAAAACGTGGCCACCGACCGCCGGCTGGCCGTGCAGGACGGAACATCCCCGCCCACACGGGGAAAACCCCCCCGAGCTGCGCGACACGTTCGAGGCGGCCGGAACATCCCCGCCCACACGGGGAAAACACAGAGCAGAAGTGGGCTCACTAGGCTACACACGGAACATCCCCGCCCACACGGGGAAAACGGACGATTCAGTCCTAGGTCAAGGCGCCGTTCCGGAACATCCCCGCCCACACGGGGAAAACAAACACGCCCTGGACCTGGGCTGGAAGCCCGCCGGAACATCCCCGCCCACACGGGGAAAACTGGCCCGGCGGCGCGCAGGGGAATATTGGCCTCGGAACATCCCCGCCCACACGGGGAAAACTATTTGCCCGTGAAATCGTTAGAAGTCCAGAGCGGAACATCCCCGCCCACACGGGGAAAACCTGCAGGCGCAGGCATTCGCAGCCTTCCAGGGCGGAACATCCCCGCCCACACGGGGAAAACTGGAAAGCGAAGAGGCTCCGATGAGCGCGGAACGGAACATCCCCGCCCACACGGGGAAAACCAAGTCGGCGGGCTGGACCCCAGAGGACATCACGGAACATCCCCGCCCACACGGGGAAAACGGCACGCAATCCGGCCAGGAGTTCGGACAGGGCGGAACATCCCCGCCCACACGGGGAAAACTGGGCCTGCGCGATTTTCTGCCCCATCCACACCGGAACATCCCCGCCCACACGGGGAAAACTGGGCCGCGTCCCACGTGGCCGCCTGCAGTCGCGGAACATCCCCGCCCACACGGGGAAAACCCAATGGAACGTTTTGCCCTCAATCAGCACGCCGGAACATCCCCGCCCACACGGGGAAAACGGGGACAACATCGGGCGCGGGGGCCGCAACACCGGAACATCCCCGCCCACACGGGGAAAACGGTTTCGCCCCGGCCGCCCGGGCAATGCCAGCCGGAACATCCCCGCCCACACGGGGAAAACGCCACCTTTACGGGGGTGCAGGGAGACGCCTACGGAACATCCCCGCCCACACGGGGAAAACCGAACGGGCACACCCTACGGCGAGGCGTACAGCGGAACATCCCCGCCCACACGGGGAAAACCATTGGTGGTGAGAAGTGCGGCGCTGGGCTGGCGGAACATCCCCGCCCACACGGGGAAAACACGCCGCCCAGCTGACCCCACGTAGCGGCCCGCGGAACATCCCCGCCCACACGGGGAAAACTGATGACCGCCACGAACGGCAACAAAGAGGACCGGAACATCCCCGCCCACACGGGGAAAACCCAGCCAAATGGCTGGACTATGCGTTTCAGACCGGAACATCCCCGCCCACACGGGGAAAACCCCCGATTGCCCCTCAGAGAACAGCTGAGGGGCGGAACATCCCCGCCCACACGGGGAAAACTTCCGCTGGCGGGTGGTAAACATGGCGCGCGCCGGAACATCCCCGCCCACACGGGGAAAACGCGAACGCAGCTCCCAGGTTGACCATCAGAGCCGGAACATCCCCGCCCACACGGGGAAAACTTTCAGGCGGGGATGGAAGGCCCCCGGCGTCGCGGAACATCCCCGCCCACACGGGGAAAACCCTACTGGCAGGCTCGATACCCGCGCTACCACCGGAACATCCCCGCCCACACGGGGAAAACATCGCGGGTCTGCCTCTGAAGAATCATCAGCCCGGAACATCCCCGCCCACACGGGGAAAACGCGCATCTGCAGGGCGAGGCGCATCATGTGGTCGGAACATCCCCGCCCACACGGGGAAAACCCTGCTGGCTGACAGTGAAGATGCGGTGTTCGCGGAACATCCCCGCCCACACGGGGAAAACACGGCAGCGTGAAGTACAACGCCCGGCAGCACCGGAACATCCCCGCCCACACGGGGAAAACGTATATCAGGGAACGGCCTATGTGGTTCGCCACGGAACATCCCCGCCCACACGGGGAAAACAGGAGGTGAGACATGATTGACAAAGTGATTCCCGGAACATCCCCGCCCACACGGGGAAAACTCAAGTCGGAACCTTTCTGGGTCCATGTCCGTAGGAACATCCCCGCCCACACGGGGAAAACGCATCAAAATGCAGGTTGCGCGCAATCTCTTTCGGAACATCCCCGCCCACACGGGGAAAACTTGATCAGCTGCGCGGCCTTCACGACCTGACGCGGAACATCCCCGCCCACACGGGGAAAACCCGGTGGCTACCGAACTGCCCGGCACGCCGGTCGGAACATCCCCGCCCACACGGGGAAAACGAGCCAGCCGCTCATGGCGGTGGCCAGTTCCCCGGAACATCCCCGCCCACACGGGGAAAACGGATTCAGGTACTCCTGAATCTTGGCCACGGTCGGAACATCCCCGCCCACACGGGGAAAACGTGCAGGCTGAGCGCACGCACATCCGCGAGGACGGAACATCCCCGCCCACACGGGGAAAACGCCGCTGTAGGTGCTGCCGGGTACAGGTGTGGCGGAACATCCCCGCCCACACGGGGAAAACTTCCGCCGTCGCCATGCTCTCGGCGGTGTCAGCGGAACATCCCCGCCCACACGGGGAAAACGGCAATCTGCGCAGGCGTTGCCGACGGGCGTTCGGAACATCCCCGCCCACACGGGGAAAACCGGCGCGGGCGGCGTAGACAGCGCGCGTCACGCGGAACATCCCCGCCCACACGGGGAAAACCAGGGCCACGCGGCCGGGCGCCTGCCGGTCGTCGGAACATCCCCGCCCACACGGGGAAAACTCACTCGTCAGCCAGTGGGCCAGGGCAATGTCCGGAACATCCCCGCCCACACGGGGAAAACTACCGCATCGACTAAAGGAGCGCCATGAAACTCGGAACATCCCCGCCCACACGGGGAAAACTTTGGCTCTGACTGGCATCAACCCAAATCCACCGGAACATCCCCGCCCACACGGGGAAAACGCCTGCAGGAGTTGCAGGCCGAGGTGGCCGCACGGAACATCCCCGCCCACACGGGGAAAACCCCGGCTGGCGACCGCAGAAGAAGCGCTGGACAGGAACATCCCCGCCCACACGGGGAAAACGCCTGGATGACCTGCAGTTCATGCTGGCCGTGCGGAACATCCCCGCCCACACGGGGAAAACTTCAAGGGCTGCTGCCGCCCGGGGGCCGCTCTCGGAACATCCCCGCCCACACGGGGAAAACGTCCAGCTCAGCCCGGCGTTCACGCCACTGCGCGGAACATCCCCGCCCACACGGGGAAAACTATATCGAGCAGGTCAATCACCGCGAGCGGCCCGGAACATCCCCGCCCACACGGGGAAAACGGGCCTGAGGCCCTCGGGCACGCCGTGCACCCCGGAACATCCCCGCCCACACGGGGAAAACCACGATCAGACGGTTGCGCTTCAGGGCAAAGGCGGAACATCCCCGCCCACACGGGGAAAACCCCGCGAGGGGCTGGCCCAGCGCAACAAGCTGCGGAACATCCCCGCCCACACGGGGAAAACCTCTTCGCACTCCAGTGCGATAACGCCGCGTGCGGAACATCCCCGCCCACACGGGGAAAACACCCCAAAGTAGTTGAGTACCTGTCGGCAGAACGGAACATCCCCGCCCACACGGGGAAAACGACCCCGCGCTGCTGGCGAAGGCCAAGGCCAAAGGAACATCCCCGCCCACACGGGGAAAACGACAGCTACCAGGGGCTGGCCGCCAACTTCGACGGAACATCCCCGCCCACACGGGGAAAACTAACCTGCCCTGTGCGATCAGGCAGAGGACCACGGAACATCCCCGCCCACACGGGGAAAACCTGGCCCCAGACCGCGAAGTGCGCGGGGTCGTCGGAACATCCCCGCCCACACGGGGAAAACGTGGCCGTGCCCACCGCCGCCGCGCCGCAGACCGGAACATCCCCGCCCACACGGGGAAAACGTCCTGAGCGCGCCCATGACCTTCGGCGCCCGCGGAACATCCCCGCCCACACGGGGAAAACGCCCACCCCCCAGCAGGTCCAGGCCCTGGCGCGCGGAACATCCCCGCCCACACGGGGAAAACGGGCCCAGGCCCAGGGATGGCTCAAGCACAATCGGAACATCCCCGCCCACACGGGGAAAACACTCTGGAACGCCAGCGTTTAGAGGCCACACCTGGCCTGAAGTCCCTCCAGCCGGCGCGGATACAGCTTACATTTTCATGCATCCCGGCGTGAGCCTGCCCGGAGTGTAGGGCCCGCAGGCGCCGCCGGCCAGAGGGCGGCGCAGCGGCATCGGACCGACGTCACGTTTTGACGCCTGGCCCCAGCAAGCTGAATCCATCGCCAGAGAGGGCCACACCCGGCACCTTTCCCCTGATCAGGTGGCGGTTTGACCACTGTTCTCCGCCCGGCTTGCCAGGGCCACGCTGCGACGTACGCGCGCCGTGGCCCGGAAGCCCTCACCATCCATGACCCCACGCGGGGCCATGTCAGGGGTTGCCATGTCGAAAGTTGCCTTTACGTTCCGCTCGGTGTTGCTCGTGTTCTGCCTGGGGGCCGCGGCGCTGTCTGCCGCCGCAGCGCCGCAGGCCCATGGAGGACAGCTGGTTGCCGGAGACGACACAAAGGGGGGGACGCCGGTCGGGTAAACGAGCACGGAGGGCAGCGGGGTGGGGGCCAGCCTCACCCTGCTTCGCCTGTTGGGGGCGCTTTAAGTGCCTCGCCCCTCTCCCATTCCAACGTTGCATACGTGTTCCGAAAAATTCCGTAACGAGTTGCGGAATTTTTTCGACCAGAGGGAGCAGGAAAAAAGACGGAGTTCCGGGAATTGGAGGAACATCCGGCTCTTTCCCGGATGTTACGGAAATGAACGGAATCCGTATCAGAACAGCGCAGAAACGTTTCCATTCCCGGTGCGAGGCACTTTGTTCGCCACTCGCTCTGCTGGGTTGATCTCAAGATCAACAGCGAGATACTTAAGCTGTGCCCGTGCACTCTCCCCTCTTGCCCTGGCCCGCGTGGCGGCAGTCTCTTCAGGCATTGATTCAGACAGGGCCTGAAAACGGGTTGACGCTGACTTTTCGCCGAGCAGTGGAAGAAGCCCGTGGGCCGGACGAGTTTGCCGAACTGCTGGCGCTGCTGGAGCAGGCCGGCGCCGCCTGGGCGCTGGGGCCAGAGGCCACGCGGTGGCAGTGGCGGTGCGCCGCCAACCTGCCGGATGGGCCTGGGCGCATAGAGGCGTGGGTGCGCGGCGCCGCGGCCCTTGAGCCTTTTATGCAGGTGTACCAGGCCTGGGCCCTGGCCAAACGGGAGCACTTTGACCAGGCGCAGGCCGCAGCTGCACAGGCGCTGGCCCACCCGGCCGAGCTGTCCCTCTTCGAGCGCCGCCTGGCCTACCGGACGCTGGCCCGCTCGCGCCTGATGCTGGGCGCGGGCGGGTGGGAGAAAGCCGCGCAGGAGGCGCTGCGTGACCTGGGAGGCGTCAGCCGCGGCCTGACGCTGCTTGACCTGGGCGCGGCGCTGAGCCACCGGGGGCGGGAGGCCCAGGCCATGAGGCTGTTCAGTGAAGCGCTGCCCCTCCTGGAGCGCGTCCCCGAGCACCTGGACTGGGGACTGAACAATATGGCGATGGTGTGCCTGCGGTTGGGACGGCTGACCGAAGCCGACACCTTTTTTGGACGAGCGAGCCGCCTGAAGACGCCCTTTGCTCGCCGGGCGCTGTGCGGTCAGGCGGCCGCGCGGCGCGCGCTGGGCGAATGGGCCCGCGCCGCGTCGCTGTACGAGCGCGCCGCCGACCTGGCCCGCACCGCTGAAGACGAGGACGATCTGCGCCAGGCCCTGCGCGGGCTAGGGCACACCTGGCGCCTGGCCGGTCAGGTGCCGCGGGCGCTCGAGCCCTTGCAGAGCGCGGCCGTGGCGGTGGCCGCCGACCGGCAGGCTGGCGTGTCATGGGTGAACGTGGATCTGGCAGCGGCGTACGTGAACTGGCCCCAGCGAGACGCCGACCTGGACGTGGCCCAGATCGGCGATCTGCTGTCACGCACCGGACCCCTGGGCCAGGAAGACCAGGGCCGGGCCACCCTGGTCCGAGCCGAGGTTTTGCGACGGACCGGGCAGCCGGACGCCGCCTGCGCCCTGCTACGTACCCTGCCGCGCGAGCCGCTGTGGATGCGGGAAGAAGCGCACGCTTTCGCCGACCTGTTTGCGCTGCTGCCTGAAGCCGAGCGCCCCCCACCCCTGCCCCGCTGCGCGCAGCTGGTGGTGGCGCTGCGGGTGATGGGCGTGCCGGACGTGCGGCTGGGGGGCCGGCCCCTCCCTCTGGCGCCGGCCCCACTGGTGGCGCTGTGCGCGCTGGTGGAGGCCGGCGGCCGCCTGACCACAGAAACATTGATGGACGTACTGCGGCCCGGGGGTGACAGCGCGCGCACGGAGCGCCAGAAGGGGCAGCGGGTGTCGGCCGTCATGCGCCAGCTCCGCAGCGCCCTGGGCTGGGAAGCCAGCGTGGTCAGTCGGGGCGGCGCCTACCACCTCGACGACACAGTGCGGTGGACCTCCGACGTCCTGCACGCGCTGCAGCGGGGCGAGCGCATTGAGGCCTACTGCACCGGCATCCACCTCCCCTGGGCCGCGGCGCGGGAACAGCAGTTGATACTGGGCGGCTCAGATGATTGGCTGGATCACTAGGTATTCCCGGCGCAGCGACACCCCCGCGACACTCCGCCGCTACGCTGCCTCACATGGCCGACGCTGACCCACCGAGCCCAGAAGCGCCCCCCCGCCGCGCCCGCCGGGAAGCCAAGACCTGGGACAAGGCGAGGCGGCTGGTGCGGGTTCAGGACTTGCTCAAGACCCGGCCCTACAGCACCGCCGAACTGGCCCGGAAGTTGGAGGTGGGGCAGCGCAGCATTCAGCGCGACATGGAAGTGCTGGAGGCCATGCAGGTGGGGCTACAAAGAGACGACCGGGGGCACTATTTCATTCACCTGAAGGCGGACCTGCCGCGCCCGGCAGAGACGCTGGTGGCCTACGCCGCGCTGCGCCTGGCGCACCATCACGCCCCGGCCCTGGCCAACCATTACCGCCAGGCCCTGGAGTACCTGTCGCGCGCCCTGCCCGACCACATTCGCCACACCCTGAATGCCAGCGTGCGCGACACGGGCTCGGCGCAGTTTGCCGAGCGGCAAATGGAGCGGGTGGCCCAGGCCTGGGTGGACCGGCGGGTGCTGACCTTCGACTACCAGCGGCCCAACGGTCTGCTGGAGCGCGGCAATGAGCTGTGCGTGTACTTCATCGAGATCAGCCGCACCAACCTCGCTCCCTACGTGATTGGCCTGGAGCGCCGTCACCGCGGCAAGATTCGCACCTTCAAGCTTTCACGCATGCAGAATCTGGAGCTGCACCCCGAGACCTACGAGCCCGACGCCAGGTTCGAGCCCAAAGCCTTCCTGAGCGACGCCTGGGGCGTGATTGGCGGCGGCGAAAGTATCCGGGTGCTGGTCCGCTTTGCCCCCGAAGCGGCATACCGCGTGCTGGAAGGGGGCTTTCCGAACGCCCAGATCGTGAAGCGCGACGGCTTCGTCGAGATGGAATTCAGCGCCGGCACCGACGCCAAAGGCTTTCCCCTGGAACTGATGCCCTTCCTGCTGAGCTGGGGCCCGCGCGCCGAGGTGCTGGGCCCGCCGCACGTGCGCGCCCACTGGCTTCAGGAGTTGCGAGAGACGCTGCGGCGCTATGACTCGGAAGAAACAGAACGGTAGACCAGTCCCAATTCCGGGTCCAGTTCGACTTCCAGGTTGCCGACGGTGACTTTCCGGTTCACCAGCGGCAGGGGCACGCTGTCGCGCAGCAAGGGATCGTCGGTCCAGCTCGCATGAGGCGGAGCGAGGTCCGGCGCACGGTGAACCAGTTCCCGCCGTGAGACACGCAGGCTGCGCTTGAAAATGGCGGCGGCCTGCGCCCGGTCCAGCTTGCCCACGCCTCTGCCAATGCGGGCTGGCTTTTTGCCTTCTGGGTCCAGAAAGTACCCGCTGCCGATCTCATGCACAGGCACCAGGCGAACATTCTGCTCGCCCAGGCGGGTCTGGGGCCACTCATCGTCATGGGCGGGTTCACCGTCGGGTTCGGGGCGCACCACAGGAACAGTGTTGAAAAAGCTCTCGGGGTTGCCGATGTGCGCGAGGTCCCCGAAGCGTCCCTCATTGTCCTGCTGGTTCAGAAACTTCGCTGTCGCCGCGTCCAGTTGCGCCCGCCGGTCATCTTCCAGCGTGAACCACTCGCCTTCCCCGTACACGTCCTGCACGAGGGTGTCCAGATCGGCGGGAAGGCGAATCTGGCCCCCGTCCTTCAGCCGCAGCCAGGTGCGGTAGAGCAGGTGCGGGGCGTAGACCCACTGCCACCTGAGCGTTTCCATCGCAGCAGCGGGCCAGGTGTCCAGCCCCGCCACCCACAGGTTCGGTGTGCCGTGACCGTGCCTGCGGCCTGCATTCCCCGCGTGCCGGTGCAGCCGTCCGGCCCGCTGAAGCAGCAGGTCCACCGGCGCGAGGTCCGAAATCATCACGTCCGCGTCGAAGTCCAGGCTCTGCTCGGCCACCTGCGTGGCAATCAGAATGAGGCGACGCGGGCGGTAATCCGCCTTCTGGACGCCCAGTTCCCTGTTCTCGTAGGGCTGCGGGCCAAGGTACCTCAGCACCGCCGTTTCGCGTGTTCCCCGGTCCTCGGCCGGATAGCGGGCGTGAAAGAGGATGGCGCAGAGGTCTTCCTTCGTTCCCCCCTGGAGTACGGTTCGGAGCCTCCCAACATGCCGCGCCTGAATCTCGCTGAACACGTCCTGCGCCCGTTGCACTGTGTTGACGATCACGGCCACGCAGCCCCCATCCACCGCGAGGTCCAGCGCCTTCTGCGCCACCTCCTCCACCGAAGCGCCAAGCGCCCGCACGGTAATGGGGGTTTGGGTGCGGCTGCTGGCGATGTGCTGAGATCGCGCCTGTGTACCCTGTGCCACGGTGAGGCGGGGATAGGGGGCCGTTTCACCCTCCTCCCGCGTGGTCCAGGCGTCCAGCAACTGGCGGCGGCTCGCAGCGGGCAGGGTGGCACTCATCAGGATGACCGAACTGCTCAGGGCCTTCAGCCAGCGCAGCAGCGCATAGATGAGGTGACTGGTGTACGTATCGTAGGCGTGAATCTCGTCCAGCAGCACCACGCGGTTGCCCAGGCCCCACAACCGCACGAACTGGTGCGGGATGCCCAGCACGCCCAGCAGCGCCTGGTCCACCGTGCCCACGCCGTACTCGCTGAGGCCCGCGCGTTTGCGGGCGCTGAACCAGCTCTCGGCGCGCACGTTCAGCCGGGCCTCGTCGGCGGTGGCGGAATCGTTCTGCGGGTTGAGGGTCCGCGTGATGCTTTCCTGATAGGCCTCGTTCAGAAGTGCGCCGCCGTGCATCAGTTGAAGGTCCGGCTCGATGTCTCGCTGCGAAGCCTCGTGCAGAAAGCGGCGAAAGCGCGTGTACATGGCGTTTCCGGTCGCCTGGGTGGGCAGGGCGACGTATAGGCCCCGGTGCCCCAGCTTGGTTTGCAGCCACGTCGCCGCATGCAGGCCCGCCTCGGTTTTGCCCTCGCCCATGGGCGCTTCGACCAGAATCAGCGTGGGTTCGGCGCTCAGGGTGGGAAGAATGGCGGCCAGTTGCTCCTGCAGGGCGCGGGGCACAAAGCCGGGGAGATAGGCGAACATCTCGGCAGGCGCCTGAACTCCAGGTTGCAGCGGCTCGCGCCGGGTCCAGCCGATCTTCTCCAGCTTGTCGCGTGCCTTGCCGCGTGCCTTTTCGAAATACGCCGCCGGGTCCAGCATGGGAAGCGGGTCCACCTGCGCGGGTACCTCGAAGCTGCTGCCCACCCAGTCGGCGAAGCTGGTCAGCCCGGCGAGGCGCATGTACGCGGGGGCCGAGAGGTCGGTGAGGGCAGGCGCAGTTCTTACCCCCACCGCCTGCAAGACCTTCTTGAACAGCGTGCGCTGGGCCATTTCCCAGTCGCCCCCACCGCGCTCGTGGGTAGGAATCTGGAGGCCCTGCCTGGAGGTGGGCCGCCCGTGGTGACACCCGACGGCATCCGCGACCCTTTCCGCCACGCTCCGGCTCCACCGCACCTTCTGAAGCAGTTCGGAGAGCAGCAGTTGCGAGACCTCCCCGTGCGGAACGTTCGTGGTCCCCGCGCCTGCCACCAGCCGCTCCACGCCAGCAAGCGGCCTCTTTTCCGCCATGTCCCAGAGGGCCTGAAAGGTCGGGCTGGCCTTGCCCAGGTCATGGAGCCCGGCCAGCGCACAGACCCAGCGGCGGGCCATGTCCACGTCCAGCCCGTAGTCCTCGGCCAGAAGGGCAAGCGTACGCGGCGGTTCCAGCTCCAGAATCTCCCAGGTGCAGGCGGCCACGTCCAGCAGGTGCGTCAGGACGGGCAGGTAGCGCCCATCGCCCGGCTTGCCGTCGCCCCGACGGTCACTCTTGGCCCACAGATACCACGCCTGCTGTGTCGCTCGGTCCATGCCTCAGCGTAAGAGGCCAGTGCGTCAAATCGTGTCGCCCATCCAGTCGGCCAGCCGCAGACCGTCCACCCGCTCGTACTCGCGCGTGTTGTGGGTCACCAGCATGAGGCCCCGCGCCAGAGCCATCCCCGCATTCAGAAGGTCATAGGGCTGGGTGGGCTGGCCCTGTTGTCGCAGCGCCACGCGGATGTGCGCCGTAATCAGTGCGTCCTGCGGCCCGTAGTCCAGCACTGTGACCTGCGGAAGCCACAGGCTCAGGGCCGCTTCCACCGCCGCCCGGCGGGCGGGCTTGAGACTCAGGCCGAACTCCAGCTCCATCAGGGTCACGCTGCTGACGGCCAGTTCGGTCAGGGGTGTGGCAGCCAGATGACGGCGAACTGCGCCTTCTCCCCGCACGGCGAGGCTGATGGTGTCGGTGTCCAGCAGAAGGCGGATCAGAAGAGGTCCCGCTCGGGCAGGGGCCGCAGGTCGTCGCCAGGAATCTCGAAGTCAGCCAGTTCGGGGGCAGGCGGAGAAGTGAAGAAGGACAGTGCCTCTGGGGACCATTGACGCCCTGCCCCGCCCACGGCCGTCAACTGGACAGCAGGTTTCCCGTTCCGTGCGATCACCACGGTTTCCCCACGCTCGGCGGCGTCTACCAGTTTGCTGAGCTGCGTTTTGGCGTCGTGCATGTTAAAGACGGTCATGGCTCCTCCTTAGCTAAGATGTTAGCTGGGCAACTCATCCTGAAAAGCAACTTGCTCGCAGAGAGGTGAAGCCAATGGACTCAGCTTTCCTTCTCGTA
This sequence comes from Deinococcus arcticus, assembly GCF_003028415.1. Lineage (NCBI taxonomy): Bacteria > Thermotogati > Deinococcota > Deinococci > Deinococcales > Deinococcaceae > Deinococcus > Deinococcus arcticus. Next base: position 60,435 of record NZ_PYSV01000005.1, on the reverse strand, counting down.
ACAGGAGGCTCTTCTTCTCTGCGACAACCCGGCGACACCCCTCCTTCACACTTCCCAAAGGAGGTGCAACCTTGGCTGGCTTTTCGCTTCTTGACGAGGGCTGGATTCCCGTTCGTCCGCTGGAAGGCGGCGCGGTCCGGTTCGTGGGCCTACACGAGGCGCTGATGCAGGCCCGGACGTTCGAGCGCATAGATGACCCCTCGCCGCTGGTAACGGTGGCTCTATATCGCCTGTGTCTGGCCGTGCTTCACCGGGCGCTGCGAGGCCCAAAGGACGCGGCGCAGGCCGCAGAGTGGTACAGCAGTAGTTTCCCCTATGAGGCCATTCAGGCATATCTAGACACCCACGCGGACCGCTTCGATCTGTTCCACGAGACGCAGCCCTTCATGCAGGTGGCGGACCTGACGCCTGAACTGGACGGCGGCAAATACCTGAGCCACTGGACGCGCCTGGGCACTGAGGTGGGCAGCGCGAACACCACGGCGCTGTTCAATCCGGCAGGGCGGCCCGGCGGCGAGCGGAACGACGCCATCTCCCCTGCCGAGGCTGCGCGGCGCTTGCTGGAGCATCAGACCTTCGCGCTTGAGGGACTAATTAGGCGTTTTGCTTTTAGAGCTGAGGATGCTCCAGTTGCGGAATCCGCACTCACGCTGCCGCAGGGGCGCACGCTGCACGAGACGCTGTGCCTCAATCTGGTGCCCTACGTTGCCGGCGATGACGCGCCCGCCTGGGAGCAGCCGCCACTGAGCGCCGGAACGGTACAGAAGCTGTATGAGGGGGGCGCGGACCTCTCGTGCGTGGTCCGGGGCCTGACCGACCATTACTCCTGGGTCAGCCGCTCGGTGCGTCTGATCCCCGAGGAGGACGCCACTGTCCGGTTCATCGGCTTCGCGGCAGGCATCCCATTCAAGAACACGCTGGAGGAAACGGGCAAGACGGTGGACCCGATGGTGGCAACGGTGCCAAGCCGTAATCCGAAGAAACCTTTGCCCTTTCCGCAGAAATTGCGCCGGGAGCAACTGTTCTGGCGCGACGTACTGGCGTTACTGCCCGAGCCGCAAAACCAACGGGAAGTTGTAGAGAAGGGCAAGGCGGCGGGTCAGGTCATTCGCGTGAAGGGCACGCCTCCCGCCAGCGTCTACCATGCCCGCGAGGTGCTGAGAGCGCTGGAGGAACAGGGCAGAAGTAGTGGTATCGGTGGCAGCTTCGACCTCGACGCCTTGGATGACGCCTCAGCTAGCCGTTACGCATACGCGCAACCCGTTATCCCGGTAAGTGTGTTCGGGCAGCTCATCAGTAAAGACGGCACGAAAGTTTACTCGTACCGGCAGGAGGGTTACACCCTGCCCCACGCCTTCGTCGAGGACCCGCAGCGCTTTACCGACGAGGTCTTCACTGCCCTGGAAGCGGCCAAGCATGCGGGCGGTGGCCTGAAGCAGGCCATTCGCCGCCTCGTAACGGAAACCCTCGCGCGCGGCGGTGAGCGCGAGCCGCACAAGGACGACGTAAACAGGCTGATGGACCAGCTTCCCGCCGAGGCGACGTTCTGGGCGCGGCTGGAAGCGCCGTTCCGGCAGTACCTCGCCGCGCTGGACGACTCGCCCACCGAGGCCGCAGCGGAGTGGCGGCGTACCCTCACCCGCACCGCCTGGAACGCCTGGGCATTCGCCTGTCAGGGCGTGGGCGAGGGCGCAGCCGCGCTGCGGGCGGCCAGCCTCGCGGGCGGCCTGCTCGCCTCGGCCCTGAAAGACCTCGCCCCCCCACCGGAGGAACCCCGTGACCGCGTCCCAACTGCCCCCTGACCCCCTCACCCTGGAGCGCGAGTTCTTCGCCCGCCTGGGCCGACTGGAACGCGGCCCCCTCGCCGAGCTGCGCCGCACGCTGGCCGACGATCAGCCCGGCGACAGCGGGCAGTGGCTCCAGCGGTACATCTTCCTTTCGGGGCTGGAGCGGGGCAACCGCCGGATGCAGTTTCTGGTGGCGGCCCTATACGCCTTGATCGAGCGCCCCCACGACGACGAGACGGAGGAAGAAGCCGCAGACCGCGCTGCCCGTGAAGGCAAATCCCTGGGCTGGCTGCTGGGTACCCTCTACCGCGAGCAACAGGAGCGCCCCAGCACCGAGAAGCGCTTCCTGGCGCTGCTGGACGCCGACGAGGAGGCCCTGCCCTACCAGCTGCGGCAGGCCGTGGCCCTGCTGAAGGGCAGCGACGTGAAGCCCGACTGGGCGCAGCTTCTGCGCGACGTGAGCGGCTGGAGTGTGGACGGCTGGGGAGAAGAAGTGCGCCGCCGCTGGGCCAACGACTTCTACCGCGCTGCTCTGCCGCCCCGCCAGAAGACCGAGGCCGAAGATACCCCCGACTCCACCCCCACCCCGGAGGCCCAAGCATGAAAGCCCTGCTCGAACTTCACCTTATCCAGAACTTCGCCCCCAGCAACCTCAACCGCGACGACACGGGCAGCCCCAAGGACGCCTATTTCGGCGGGGTGCGCCGCGCCCGCGTAAGCAGTCAGAGCTTCAAGCGCGCCATGCGGATGGATTTCAGGGCCCGCCAGCTGCTGACCCCGGATGAAATCGGCGAGCGCACCAAGCGGGCGCACGAGGCCATCGCGGGGCTGCTGAAGGAGGCCGGGCGCGGCGAGGAGGAAGCTGAGAAGGCTGCCGAACTCGCCCTGGGCGGTTTGGGCCTGCCCGTGAAAGACGGCAAGAGCCAGTACCTGCTGTTCCTGGGCCGCGACGAGTTGCGGCGGGTGGCCGACATCGTGCAGAGCCGCTGGGACGTGTTCGCGGCGGGCCTTCAGGCGGGGAGCGACGAGGGCAAGAAGGGCAAAGGCAAGGCGAGCAAGAAGGCCGAGTTGCCCGACGACCTCGGCAAGCAGCTCAAGAACGCGCTCAACGGTTCCCGCGCCGTAGACATCGCCCTCTTTGGGCGGATGCTGGCCGACCTACCCGACAAGAACGCGGACGCCGCCGCGCAGGTGGCCCACGCGCTGGGCACCCACGCCATGAGCCGCCGCGAGTTCGACTTCTACACGGCGGTGGACGACCTCAAGCCGGGGGACACGGCGGGCGCGGACATGCTGGGCACGGTGGAATTCGGCAGCGCGACCTTCTACCGCTACCTGTGCATCGACCTTGCCAAGCTGCGCGAGAACCTGGGCGGCGACGACGAACTGGTCTTGCGCGGCCTGAAGGCGCTGCTGTACGCCAGCGTGTACGCCGCGCCCACCGGCAAACAGAACACCTTCGCGGCGCACAACCTCCCCAGCTTGATTTCGACCGTCATCCGGCAGGACGCCAGCCCCCGCAACCTCGCCAACGCCTTCGAGGTAGCAGTGAAGGCGAAAGACGGCGGCTACGTCGCCCCCAGCATCGGGAAGCTGGCGACCGAGTGGGAACGGCAGGAACGCATTTTCGGCCAGGGTGGACGCGGGCGGTACGTCAACGCCCACGACGAGGCCGAGGTGAGCGCCCTGGGCGAGCGGCAGCCGAATGTGGAGGCTCTGATCGGCAGCGTGCTGGACGACGTGCGCGCCGTGCTGGGCCAGTTGGGGCAGTGAGACGTGGCGACCTTGCTCATCCGGCTGGTGGGGCCGATGCAGGCGTGGGGCACCCGCAGCCAGTTCGACGACCGCGACACCGAGGCCGAGCCGAGCAAAAGCGGCGTGCTGGGCCTCTGCGCGGCGGCCCTGGGCATTGACCGGGCCGAGCCGATAGACCACCTCGCCGCCCTGCGCTTCGGGGTGCGGGTGGACCGGGAAGGGGTGGTGAGGACCGACTACCACACCGCGCAACTCTTTCCCGGCGAGCGCAAGACGAGCACCAGCGTGACCCGCCGCGCCTACCTCGCGGACGCTGCCTTCTGGGCCGCGCTGGAGGGGGAACGCCCCCTGCTCGAAGCCGTGGACGCTGCCCTGCGAAACCCGTACTGGCCCCTGTGCCTGGGCCGGAGGAGCTTTCCGCCCGCCGAGGCCCTCTGGCAAGGCGGCGGCGTGCGGGACGGCGCACTGCTGGACGTGCTGCGCTCGGCCCCCAGCCTGCGCGGCGAGCGGGATGACCTCAGCGCCCCCTACCGCTTCGTGGTCGACCGGGACGCGGTGCCGGGCGACACGCGCCGCCTCTCGCCCGGCCTGCGCCGCGACGACCCCACCGCGCCCTTCGCCGAGCGCCGCTACGCCCTGCGGGACGTGTGGATGTTCAGCGAAGCGCCCGTCGCGTTGCCGGAGGTGGGCTGATGTACCTCTCGCGCCTGTTTCTGAGCGAGGGAAACCGTCAGGCCAACCAGGACTTACGGAGCCCCTACGCCCTGCACCAGTCGATTCGCTGGGCCTTTCCAGGTGCGGGCGAGGCAGGTGGCCCCCTCCCCGACGGCGAGCGCCTGCTGTGGCGCAACGACGACAGCAAGGGCCTGCTGGTCCAGAGCGTGACCTGCCCCGACTGGCCGGCCCTGGAAGACCGGTGGCCGGGCTATTTCCGGGGGGTAGAGGTCAGACCCCTGAACCTCTCGGGCCTGCGTGAAGGGGACCGCCTGCTGTTCCGGTTGCGGGCCAACGTGACCGTCAGCCGTTACCGCAACGGCCAGGACCGCGCGGCGGACCCCCGTACCAAACGTGAGGCCCTACGCGGCGCGAGGGAGCAACTCGAATGGCTGGACCGTCAGGGCGAACGCGGCGGCTTCACGGTCCTGGGGGCGGACATCGTGCAGAGCGGCAATGTCCGCCTGTACAAGGCGCGGGGCGGGGCACCGATGACCCTCTTCGCCGTGACCTTCGAGGGCCTGCTGGCGGTGGAGAACGCTGATCAACTCGCCCAGACCGTTCAGGGGGGCATCGGCAAGGCCAAATCGCTGGGTTTTGGCCTGCTGAGCCTCGCGCGGGGGTAAGCCATGACGGACCAGAGCCAGGCCGTGGTCTGGAAAAAACAGAACCTGCGCGAATTGCCCAAGTTCAGGGACGGCACGTCCTACCTGTACCTCGAACACAGCACCCTGGAGCAGGACGGCCGCAGCATTCGAGCCTTTCACCCCGAAGGGATGGTCACCATTCCCTGTGCCAGCCTGGGCGTGCTGCTGCTGGGGCCAGGCACCAGCATGAGCCACAGCGCCATGAAGGCCTTATCCGACACGGGCTGCTCGGTGCTGTGGGTGGGCGAACAGGGCGTGCGGCTGTATGCCAGCGGCGTGGGCGAGTCTCGCAAGTCCGACCGCCTGATGCGGCAGGCCCGGCTGTGGGCCAGTCCCCGCAGCCGTGAGCGGATCGTGCGGCAGATGTACACCATGCGCTTTCCCGAAGGGCTGCCGGAGAACCTCACCCTGCAGCAGATTCGCGGGCGTGAGGGGGCGCGGGTGCGGGACCTGTACGCCCGCTACAGCAAGGCGCACGGTGTCAAGTGGGAGGAGCGCAAGTACAACCGGGGCAACTGGGACGCGGCCAGCCCGATCAACAAGGCCATCAGCAGCGGCACGGCCTGCCTGTATGGCCTGGCGCACGCGGCGATCCTGAGCTGCGGGTACAGTCCGGCGCTGGGCTTCGTACATACGGGCAAGCAGCTCAGCTTCGTCTATGACGTGGCGGACCTCTACAAGATGGAAGTCGTGATGCCGGTCGCCTTTCAGGAAGCGGCGCGGGGCGGTGAGGAGATTGACCGCCGCGTGCGCCTGGCCCTGCGCGACCACATGAAGCAGCTGCGGCTGCTGGAGCGCATGGCGAACGACCTCCTGACCCTGCTGGACGACCGCCACGCCACGGACCCCGAAGACGACGACGTGGGCGAGCTGTGGGACCCGGAAGGGAACGTGCAGGGAGGCATCAACCATGATCGTGATGACCCTTGAACGGGTGCCGCCCAGCCTGCGCGGCGAGCTGACGCGGTGGCTCATCGAGGTCCACACAGGCGTATATGTGGGCAACGTCAGCGCCACCGTCCGCGACCTGCTGTGGGACAAGGCCGTTCAGCACGCCCGCGCGGGCCGCTGCACCCAGATGTTTCGCAGCGCCAATGAGCAGGGCTTTGCAATCCGCATGCACGGCGAGGGGCGGCGCACGCTGGTGGACCTGGAAGGCTACGCCCTCGTGGCCGTCAAGGACGCACGGTATGACACACTGAAAGCGGAGCATGGCCTCTCCGAGGAGCTTGAAACTTTGTAAGGTGTATCACCCTGGGGTGAAGGGACCTCAGGGGACAGGACGGTGGGTTCAGCGCGTCGTTTGAGAGTGTTTTCCCCGTGCAGGCGGGGATGTTCCGAACGGTCTTGGTGTCAATCTTCTTCTCTGGTGGTTTTCCCCGTGCAGGCGGGGATGTTCCGCGCAGGGGAGAACATACGCGCCGGATAACCCGGTTTTCCCCGTGCAGGCGGGGATGTTCCGTTGCTTGGCGATACCCAGGCGAATCAGCACCGGTTTTCCCCGTGCAGGCGGGGATGTTCCGACATGATCTGACTTTGTTAGATCATGTCTCCGGTTTTCCCCGTGCAGGCGGGGATGTTCCGCTGCGCTTGACGCCGTCGATCAGGACCCGGTGGTTTTCCCCGTGCAGGCGGGGATGTTCCGCCGTGGGTCGCCCAGGCGTAGCCCCCGGCGTCGTTTTCCCCGTGCAGGCGGGGATGTTCCGGCCTGACCGTCAGCCCGCTCGACCCGCAGGAGGTTTTCCCCGTGCAGGCGGGGATGTTCCGTGCTACAGATCCTGACCCCGCCCGCCGATGATGTTTTCCCCGTGCAGGCGGGGATGTTCCGCGTCCACCCAGGAAGTGCGCTCAGCAAGCTCCGTTTTCCCCGTGCAGGCGGGGATGTTCCGGGCCAGCTCGGCGGCTTTGATATCGCGGGCATGTTTTCCCCGTGCAGGCGGGGATGTTCCGGGTGGTGCAACAACAAAGATCAACATCAATATGTTTTCCCCGTGCAGGCGGGGATGTTCCGGAACGTATGCCGGGTTTCGCTACCCTTATGGGGTTTTCCCCGTGCAGGCGGGGATGTTCCGGCGCAGGGGCACCCAGTCACAGGCCACACCGTGTTTTCCCCGTGCAGGCGGGGATGTTCCGCCCATTCCTGGCCTGCCTGCTGAGACTGCGTTTTCCCCGTGCAGGCGGGGATGTTCCGGTGGAGACCCCCACCCAGCCCGCCCCCGAGCCGTTTTCCCCGTGCAGGCGGGGATGTTCCGCACCCAGCCCCAACACTCACCCGCCACGGGGGGTTTTCCCCGTGCAGGCGGGGATGTTCCGCGGACCCTCTCCCTGAAGTGGTCTGATGCGCTGTTTTCCCCGTGCAGGCGGGGATGTTCCGCACCCCCGCACCCTGAAACACGAGAAACACAAGTTTTCCCCGTGCAGGCGGGGATGTTCCGCGCTGCGCGAGCGCCAGATTCCCAAAGCGCTCGTTTTCCCCGTGCAGGCGGGGATGTTCCGGACACCCATGACCCTCACTGACGCTCAGCGCAGTTTTCCCCGTGCAGGCGGGGATGTTCCGCGTTGACCAGACCGCTGACCACGCCACCGAACGTTTTCCCCGTGCAGGCGGGGATGTTCCGACCTATGCCGAGACTGGCCGCTACCAGGGCCAGTTTTCCCCGTGCAGGCGGGGATGTTCCGCACTCGCCCTTCTTGAGGGCCCGGCTGGCCTGGTTTTCCCCGTGCAGGCGGGGATGTTCCGGGAGACTGGGCCAAAGGCGGAGTCTCGGTGCAGTTTTCCCCGTGCAGGCGGGGATGTTCCGCCGGCCGAGCGCGCCACGTTGATCGCGGTGGTGTTTTCCCCGTGCAGGCGGGGATGTTCCGCTGGGCAGCAGGTCCGGCCAGCTTGGCGCGGTGTTTTCCCCGTGCAGGCGGGGATGTTCCGCTGGGCAGCAGGTCCGGCCAGCTTGGCGCGGTGTTTTCCCCGTGCAGGCGGGGATGTTCCGTCCGCCGGGCTGATGTAGGTGCTCCCAGGCGCGTTTTCCCCGTGCAGGCGGGGATGTTCCGACCTCCTGTTCGGTCACGACAAACGGCGCGTCGTTTTCCCCGTGCAGGCGGGGATGTTCCGAGGTTGTCGGCGTCGGCGCGGCTGAGGGTGCCGTTTTCCCCGTGCAGGCGGGGATGTTCCGTTCGGCGCGCGAGACTATGTGAGCAAACTCTGGTTTTCCCCGTGCAGGCGGGGATGTTCCGCACTCCTCGGCGCGGCCCTGGACGGCATCACCGTTTTCCCCGTGCAGGCGGGGATGTTCCGAAGGCCCGGAGCCTGCACCACGCCTCCCTGCGGTTTTCCCCGTGCAGGCGGGGATGTTCCGTAAAACCTTCCCCAGAAAAAGCCGCCGCCCTGGTTTTCCCCGTGCAGGCGGGGATGTTCCGTGAGGAGGTGGACCGTGCTATTGCAGAACGTGGTTTTCCCCGTGCAGGCGGGGATGTTCCGCCGTGCTGGTGCAGCAGCCCCCAGATGCCGGCGTTTTCCCCGTGCAGGCGGGGATGTTCCGGTGCGCCGTGGCCCATGAACTCGCCACCCTCGGTTTTCCCCGTGCAGGCGGGGATGTTCCTCTTCCAGGCTCTCGGCCGACTGCCGGTAGGCCGTTTTCCCCGTGCAGGCGGGGATGTTCCGTCAGCGCAGGCGGTGTGAGGCGGCTGAAAATGGTTTTCCCCGTGCAGGCGGGGATGTTCCGGAAGCGGCCATGGCCTCGCGCTTCGTGGCCTCGTTTTCCCCGTGCAGGCGGGGATGTTCCGTGGGTGCTGATTGCGGAGCTGGCCCGCATGTTGTTTTCCCCGTGCAGGCGGGGATGTTCCGGAGCGCGAATACGACTATTACGGCCTGCGTTGGTTTTCCCCGTGCAGGCGGGGATGTTCCGGTGCCCCAGGCGGACCTGAGCGCCTACGCCTTGTTTTCCCCGTGCAGGCGGGGATGTTCCGGCAGCAGCAGACGGCGCGAACCTCACGCCTATGTTTTCCCCGTGCAGGCGGGGATGTTCCGGGAGGCAGAACAGGGCCACCAGCTGCTCGATCGTTTTCCCCGTGCAGGCGGGGATGTTCCGGCCTTGAGTACGCTGCGAGAGTTGCACAAGCCGTTTTCCCCGTGCAGGCGGGGATGTTCCGGCTGGCCCTGCGCGCCGGCCTGGAAGTGGTGGGTTTTCCCCGTGCAGGCGGGGATGTTCCGCAGCACTGCTAGCTTCTGCTCAGCTTGAGCTTGTTTTCCCCGTGCAGGCGGGGATGTTCCGGGCCAGTTGGAGCGCCAGGCCCGTCTGGATGCCGTTTTCCCCGTGCAGGCGGGGATGTTCCGCAGGGCCGGGCGGGCGCGTCGCGCTCGCCCTGGTTTTCCCCGTGCAGGCGGGGATGTTCCGACCTGTTTGATCTGCCATAGAGCGCGATTGACGTTTTCCCCGTGCAGGCGGGGATGTTCCGCCTGTGCGTCAATAACGCGCTTGTCGGAGCTTGTTTTCCCCGTGCAGGCGGGGATGTTCCGACTGCATGCCCAACTGCTTCCGCGAGGCTGGCGTTTTCCCCGTGCAGGCGGGGATGTTCCGGCGTGGCCGCTGGGCTTGGTGATTGTAAACACGTTTTCCCCGTGCAGGCGGGGATGTTCCGTCGTAGAAGCTGGCGTTCGTGGGGTTGAACAGGTTTTCCCCGTGCAGGCGGGGATGTTCCGTCGCCGCGCTCCATGGCGTGCAGCGCGTCGCCGTTTTCCCCGTGCAGGCGGGGATGTTCCGCACCGGCACCACGGCCCGCAGCACGTCCTCAAGTTTTCCCCGTGCAGGCGGGGATGTTCCGGTCACAGCCCGCCGCCTGCAGGGTCAGCAGCAGTTCTCCCCGTGCAGGCGGGGATGTTCCGGTTGAACTACTCGACGGCTACGTTTATGACGAGTTTTCCCCGTGCAGGCGGGGATGTTCCGTTATTCCCGGCGTCATAACACACCACGTCATCGTTTTCCCCGTGCAGGCGGGGATGTTCCGTGCGCCTCTTTGAAACCCACGGTGGGCACCGTGTTTTCCCCGTGCAGGCGGGGATGTTCCGGCGCGCAGCGCGGCGGCCACCCCGGAGACACGGTTTTCCCCGTGCAGGCGGGGATGTTCCGTCCTGGGCGGCACTGTGCAGGTCGGTCACGTCGTTTTCCCCGTGCAGGCGGGGATGTTCCGGCGAACTGTTCCACGATGATGCCCTCGGCCGCGTTTTCCCCGTGCAGGCGGGGATGTTCCGGCCAACATCGAGCGCACCGTGACCCCGCTGGGGTTTTCCCCGTGCAGGCGGGGATGTTTCGTCAGCGAGCGACCAGCGAATTTTGCCCGTGTGGGTGAAGATGAGGACCATCTCCACCCCTTTACAGGATGAAATGACATACGACCAGTCTGTCTCAGAGAAACATCACTGACTGGTCGGCCAGTGTTGTGGTTAAGGAGTGTGCAGAAAGTAGCGGGCTAAGGTGCCTTACGGCAGGCGCAGCGGCCGGCCGCTCACCAGCAGCCACACCTCGTCACTGGCGGCTGCTGCCCGCTGATTCACCCAGCCCAGCAGATCGCGGTAACGCCGCGCCAGGGCATTCTCCGGCACGATGCCAAAGCCCACCTCGTTCGTGACCAGCACGGTCAGCCCACCCCGGGCCTGGGCAGCGGCCAGCAGGGCGTCTGCAGCGCTCAGCACCGCCTCGTCGGGCCAGCCCGCCAGCATCAGGTTGCTCACCCACAGGCTCAGGCAGTCCAGCACCGCGGCGGGCGTCGGGAAGGCGGCCAGTGCCCGGGCCACCTCCAGGGGCTCTTCCACGGTGGGCCAGTCTGCAGGCCGGTCGCGCTGATGCCGGGCAATTCGGGCCGCCATCTCCTCGTCGAACGCCTGCGCGGTCGCCAGATAGGTCACGGGCAGGCCGCTGTCCAGGGCCCGGCGCTCGGCAAAGGCGCTCTTGCCGCTGCGGGCTCCGCCGGTCACCACCACCAGCGTCATGCCCTTGCCCCCGGAGGCCACCGCAGGCCAGCAGAAACCACGGCCGCGCAGCGGGCCACCCGCTTCTGGCCCTTCATGAACACGCCGCCACCAGCCGCGCGGCCAGCAGCGGCTCTGCCCCCAGATGCAGATGGAGGTAGCTGGCCAGCACGTTGCCAGCCGCATAGCCCTCAGTGACCTCCTGGCCGTCCCACCCGGTCCAGCGGTAGGCCGGCCGGGTGGGTGCGTGGGTCAGCACCGAATGGTGAAATTCGTGGCCCCGCAGCGCCGTGCCCGCCGGGGCCAGCACAGAGGCACCCAGCGTGGTGGCCTCGCGGTACCCCAGGGTCAGGTTCGGGGCCATGCGGGTGCGGTAGGGAATCACGCCGCACATCTCGGTACAGGCGCCCGAACCGTCTTCCAGTGTTTCGCCCAGATACATCAGGCCGCCGCACTCCCCCACCACTGGGCGCCCGGAGGCCGCAAACGCCCGCACGGCGCTCCGCATGGACAGATTGGCACTCAGGGCGGCCGCGTGGGCCTCGGGGTAGCCGCCGCCCAGCAGCAGGCCGCCCACCCCGGACGGCAGCCCCGCGTCGCGCAGCGGACTGAAGGGCACCAGTTCAGCGCCGGCCAGCCGCAGTTCATCCAGCGCGTCGGGGTAGTAAAAATGAAACGCCTCGTCCAGCGCGTAGCCCAGCCGCACCCGCCGGGCAGGCAAGGACGCCGCAGGGGCCTGGGGCAGCGCCGGGGCCTGCGCCGCCGCCAGCAGGGCGTCCAGCCTCAGGTGCTGCGCCGCGCCCAGGGCCGCCCCCTCGTCCCACTGGGTCTGCTCGGCGGCCAGCAGGCCCAGGTGCCGTTCAGGCAGGTACAGCGCCGGGGTCTGGGACACGAATCCCAGGACCGGCAACCCCACCTGCGCCAGGGCCACCTCGCACAGGGCCGCGTGCCCGGCGCCGCCCACCCGGTTCAGAATCACGCCGGCCACCCGCAGGCCCGGCCGGAAATCACGCAGACCCGCCGCCACCGCTGCCACGGTGCGGGCCATGCCCGCCGCATCAACCACCAGCACCACCGGGGCGTCCAGCAACGCGGCCAGTTCAGCGGTGGAGTGCTCGTCACTGCTGGGGTCGCGGCCGTCATACAGGCCCATCACGCCCTCCAGAATGCTGATGTCGGCTCCCGCAGCGGCGCGGGCAAACAGGTCGCGGGCGCGCGTCGGGCCCAGCAGAAACGAGTCCAGGTTACGGGTCTGCTGGCCAGCAGCGCGCCCCAGGTGGGTGGGGTCTAGGTAATCCGGCCCCAGCTTGAAGGGCTGCACCCGCAGCCCGCGCGCCCGCAGCGCCAGACACAGCAGCGCCGCCACCGTGGTCTTGCCACTGCCTGAATGCGGCGCGGCGATCACCAGCCGCTTCAACTGGCCTTCCATGGTGCGTGCGCCATCACCCAGCGCGGTCCGCCAGAACCGTGTTTCAGCGGGTGCAGGTCCACCCCTGTCATGTGGGCCGCTGCAGGCTCAGGCGGGCGCGCAGATCCCGCACCACCGCGCCCTTCTGCCCGCTGCTGATGCCCTTGATAGCCCACGCCTTGATCTCCAGCGGGTCTTCCAGGCCCTCGTCCAGCGCCAGGCGCAGTGTGTCCAGCTCCTGCAGCTTCAGGTCGTTGCGCAGCAGGAAGGTCAGGGTGCGCATCACTTCCTCCACCTGTTTCTCGCGCGGCTGGGCCCGCAACCGGGCGTCTTCATCAACTTCCTCCTCAGACGGCCCAGAAGGGCCCTCGAAGAGAGTAGGCTGAGGATTTCCCCGTGCACCTCTGCGCGGCGCCTTGCCGGCCGGTTTCTGAGCCACCATGGGCTCTTCTGGAATCAGATACTTTCCTGGGTTCTTCAAAACGTCCACAAAGAAGGCAGGTTTGGAACGGGGTTTGTACCCGCTGACCAGAATGGTACGGCAGCGAGCCACCGCGTCTTCCACAGCGCCCTCGCCATGTTCGCGCACAAGTTGCAGCGCCCGGGTTTGCGTGACGCCCAGTTCAGCCAGGTCCTGCAGAAGCGCCGGGTCGGGGGGAATGAACGCCTCACCAAAGGTGTACTGCAGCATTTTTTTCTTGCCGCGCCCCAGGTACTCCACGCTTTTCAGAAAGCCCTTTTCCAGCAGTTCTTCGTGCGCGGCGTCCAGGGTGCGCTGGGCCATGCTGGGGCGGTCGGTGACGATCTTGCAAGCTTCGGCCCACTCCATCAGGCCCACCTGATAGGCCATGGCCACGGCGTCCGGGTTTTCGGGGTCGCGGCGCTGGGCATCCAGCAGGCGGTACAGCGCGCGGGTAGGCGGGCGGCGCAGAGTTTGCATGAACGACAGGTCCAGCGACTTGAGGTAACCAGCGCGCACACTGCGGGCAATCTCCTGCGGTAGCGTGATCTGCAGCACGCTGGTGGCGTCAAGTTGATCGGCCTGCCCAGAGGTGAAGGCGATGCGGTCAATGTACCGGAAGTTCACATTCGTCCAGCGCCCACGCGGATGGTCGCGCCAGCCCTCGGAAATGAAGTAGGTCGTGGTGGTCAGGCGCTTGAGGCTTTCGTCCAGCGCGCTGTAGTACCGGCCGCTGGTGTCCAGACCCGCCATCTGCAGCAGCTGATAGGGCGTGCAGGTCACCACGCCGTCGGGCGGCGAGCCCTGGTCAATGTACAGATTGACCAGGGCAGCGCTGATGTCGGTGTCAATCCCGTGGGGCACGCCGTACTCGGGCAGGGCCTGGCAGGTGACGCGGTAGCGCCGCTCCCCGTCTTCAAGTTCCACGCTCCAGTCGCGGTAGTCAGCGGGGATGCGCTCTTGCACGCTGATCAGACTCAACCGGGCGATGTTGAGTTCGTCAAAGCGTCTGATTCCCTTGTCTGCCACTGCCCCCCCCGTGTTGTTGTTTTTCTTTTAGATCTTTTCTTCTGTTTAAAAGATATATGTTGACAACAACAAGCGCCCCACCCGTTCCCGCGTCAGCACGGTATTTTCAGGGCAAAACGGCGCAAGTTGTCCGATAGTTTGGCGCAAGTTGTCCGATAGTTTTGACCCTATTTCGGCGCAAGTTGTCCGATAGTGAGGGGGCAAACGGCGCAAGTTGTCCGATACTTTCGGCGCAAGTTGTCCGATAGGTCGATCTTGCAAACGGCGCAAGTTGTCCGATAGGCAGCATCCAGAACGGCGCAAGTTGTCCGATAGTTAGGAGGAAAACGGCGCAAGTTGTCCGATAGGTCGAGCATCAGCAGTTTCAAATTGATTTTTGGCGTCCTGGATGGAGCTGGCAAAAAAACGGCGCAAGTTGTCCGATAGCGATCTTCTGAAAAACGGCGCAAGTTGTCCGATAGGTCGATTTAAGTATTTTAGCGTAATACTTTGTATGCGTTATGTTATAGACATGATAAGCCAGTTAGATCTCGGCTGCATTCGGCTCTGGCCAGCGGTCGGGGCCTCCTCATGCCCTTCTTGGCCCCTACCCTTGTCGCCTCAATCAAACTTCCTGGCCTGAAACGGCGCAAGTTGTCCGATACCTCCATGGTCTGCTCGTCATGTGACGAGCACAGGATCAGTGACACGCGACAGCCCGACTCTGAACGCGCTAGGCTGGGGCCCAATGCGCACACTGACGCTTTTTAACCATGCCGGCGGGGTCATGAAATCCAGCCTGACCCGCGATGTGGGGCACACGCTGGCGGCGGCCGGGCAACGCGTGCTGCTGATTGATCTGGACCCCCAGGCAAACCTGACCGACTGGCTGGGCGTCAGTGGCGTGACGCGGGACCAGACCGTGTTCAACACCGCCACGCGCGGCGATGGGCTGCCCACCCCCATCCGCGTGCATGAGCTGGACATCCTGCCCAGCGATGTGTCCCTGGCACTGGCCGAAGGGCAGATGCTGGGCGTGGTGGGCGCGCACCTGCACCTGCGACAGGCGCTGGCCGAGTGGCGGGAGCGCTACGACGTTGTCCTGATTGACAGTCCGCCCAGCCTGGGGCAGCTGTCCATTCTGGGGGCTCTGGCCGCCGACCACCTGATTGTGCCCGTGCCCACCCGGCAGAAGGGCATGAACGCCCTGGCAGGGCTGGGTGAGGCGATGGCCACCTACCGCAAACTGCGCCCGGACCTCACGGTGGCCCTGTATGTGCCCACCCTCTATGACGCGCGGCGCTCCCACGACCGCGAGGCGTACGCGGCCCTGAAGGAATTGCTGCAGCCCCTGGCCAGCCCGATTGCTGACCGGGGCGCAGTGTGGAACGACAGCGCCAGTGCTGGGCAGCCCGTGGGGGTATACGCCCCAGGCAGCCCTGTTCACCGCGACGTGCTGCGCGTGAGCGCCGAGATTGCCCGCGCCACTGGCCTGCAGGTGGACATTCCCGGAGCCACGGCGTGACCCGCAAAACCCGGCCGGTGATTGGCGCACGCCTGAGCGGGCTGGTGGCGGGGGTGGACGCCCTGGCCCAGCCGGCTGCCACCACCCTGGCGGTAGGCCAGTTGCGCCCCGGCACCTTTCAGCCCCGGCTGCACTTCAGCGAACAGAGCCTGGCCGAACTGACTGCCAGTATTCAGGAACAGGGTGTGCTGCAGCCGCTGCTGGTGCGCCCCGTGGCAGAGGGGTACGAGATCGTGGCCGGTGAGCGCCGCTGGCGCGCTGCGCAGCAGGCCGGGCTGAGTGAAGTGCCGGTCCTGATTCGCACGCTGGATGACCGCGAAGCCCGGCTGGCCGCTGCCGTGGAGAATCTGCAGCGTGAGGACCTGAACGTGATGGAAGAGGTGCGCGCGAAACTGCAGGTGGCCGCCGTGACCCTGGGCGTGCCCGAGGACGCCGCCGTGGCCCGGATGTTCGCCCTGGACCGCGCGCCTGACGCCGAGCCGGCGCAGGTGACTGCCCTGGACACCGCCTTCAGCGCCCTGGGGCGGGAATCCTGGCGCAGCTTCATTCGCAACCGCGCCGCGGTGCTGAACCTGCCCGAGGAGGTGCAGGCAGCGGTGCGCGCCGGCCTGGACTACCGCAAGGCGCTGGTAATCGGCCGCGCCGGGGCCGCTGAACGCCCTGGGCTGATTCAGGAGGCGCTGGAGGGTGCTACCGTGGCGCAGCTCCGGGAGCGGGTGCGCGGACCGGGCGCCGCCCCTGACCTGTCCCAGATGGTGGCGCAGCAACTTCGTGATCGCCGCACTCTGGCCCGGCTGGATGACCGCCGCCGGGCCAGAGTGCAGAAACTGTTGCAACAGCTGCAGGAGCTGCTGGCCCAGGAGTAAGCAAAGGAACGCCGGGGGCCTGCTGGTGGAGTGACGCCAATCAGCAGGCCCCCGGTTGACTGTGCGCCTCTCCCCTACCGGCTCTGCGTATCGGCGGCGTCGCGAAGGGCGTCGCCCAGGAAGTTAAAAGCCAGCACCGATACCACGATCAGCGCCCCGGGCAGCAGCAGCCACGGGTAAAGGTTCAGGGTCTCGAAGTTCTGGGCGTCCTTGAGCAGCAGGCCCCAGCTGGTCATGGGTTCCTTGATGCCCAGGCCCAGGAAGCTCAGGGCGCTCTCGCCCAGGATGTAGCCGGGCAGGGCCAGGGTGGCCGTCACAATGAGGAAAGACGACAGGTTGGGCATGATGTGGCGCAGGATCACCCGCAGGTCGCTGCCGCCCAGGGCGCGGGCCGCCTGCACATAGTCCACGCCGCGCGCGCCCATCACCTGCCCGCGCACCACGCGCGCCAGCCCCGCCCAGCCGATCAGGGCCAGCACCGCCACGATGCCCAGGTACACCCAGGTGGACGGCCACTTGGCCGGAATCACGGTGGAGAGGGCCAGCAGAATGGGCAGGCGGGGAAACGACAGCAGCACTTCCACCAGCCGCTGGATCACGCTGTCCACCCAGCCGCCGAAGTACCCACTGACGCCGCCCAGCACGATGCCGATAGCAAACGAGATCACAATGCCCACCAGCCCCACGGTCAGGGAGACCTGCGAGCCCACCAGCATGCGCGACAGCAGGTCGCGGCCAAAGCGGTCGGTGCCCAGCAGAAAGACAGTGCCCTCCTGGACGCCGAACAGATGCCACTGGCTGCGAAACACGCCCAGGAGGTTGTAGCCGAACTCTGCGGGGTCCTCCCCACGCACGAAGAACAGGATGGGCAGCGGGCGGCTGCGGTCCTCGGTGAAGGTGCTGGCAAAGGTGACCGGATCGCGGGTTTTCTTGACGCCGTACACGAAGGGGCGCGTGAGCTGGCCGTTGTGGACCACGTGCACGGCCTGGGGCCGCTGATAGGGCGCGTCCTCGTGCTGCGCAGTAATGGAATACGGCGCCAGAAAGCCGGCCAGCAGCGCGGTCAAATAGAGGGCGGCCAGCACCCAGGCACTCAGCACCCCGGCGCGGTTGCGGCGAAAGCGGCGCAGAGCCAACTCGAATGGGCTCTGGCGCCGGGCGGTGGGAGCGGGGGCAGACACGGGCGCGGCCGTCATCAGTCGAACCTCACGCGCGGGTCGGCCCAGGCCAGTGCCAGGTCTGCCAGCAGGTTGCCCAGCAGCAGCAGCAGGGCGCTGAACATCAGCAGGGTCATGGCCACGAACTGGTCCTTGTTCAGCAGGGCGTCATACAGAAAGGGGCCGATGGTGGGCAGGTTCAGCACAATGGAGGCGATGATGGTCCCCGAGATCAGGCCCGGCAGGCTGAGGCCGGCGAGGCTGATGAGCGGATTGACCGCGTTTCTGGCCGCGTGCCCCCACAGCACCCGCCGCGCGGCCAGTCCCTTGGCGTGGGCGGTGCGCACGTAATCCTGATGCAGCACGTCCAGCAGTGAGGCGCGCATCTGGCGCATCAGGCCTGCCACGCCTTCTAAGCCGATGGCCACGACGGGAATCCACAGGTGCGCGAGCAGGTCCAGCACCCGGGCCCCGCTCCAGGGCGCGTCAATGAACTGTGGGCTGAACAGGCCCCCCACGTTGGTGCCGCCCAGGTTCAGCACCAGGGCAATCAGCAGCAACGCCACCAGAAAATCTGGCGTGGCGAGGCTGATATAGCCCAGAAAGTTGAGGATCGTGGCCCGCTTGCGGTGCTGGTGAATGGCGGTGTAGATGCCCAGCGGCACTGCAATCACCCACGACACCAGCAGCGTCAGCATGGCCAGAAAGACGGTCCAGCCCAGCCGCTCCCAGATCAGGCTGCCCACCGGGCGCCCGTTAGCAAAGGAATACCCAAAGTCTCCCTCGGTGACGATGCCGCGCACCCAGTTCAGGTACTGCGCCCACAGCGGCTGGTCCAGGCCCAGCTGCCGCGTCATGGCGGCCAGCGACTCCGGGGTCACGCGCGGATCTTCCCGGAACTGGTCCAGAAAGCTGCCGGGTTGCAGCTGAATCACGGCGAAGCACACCACGCTGATCAGCAGCAGCGTGGGGATCATGCCCAGCAAGCGGCGCAGGGCGTAGGTCAGCATGGGGGGGTTGTGGAAGGTGGGTGGTGGGTGGGAGGAAAAAGCAAAGGCAGCTCCTTCTGGGGGACAACGCGCAAAGGGGTGGCCCGGTGGTGGAGCACTTCAGCCCACAACCCGCAGCCCACCCCCTCCAAGCTCTACTTCTGGTAGATCAGCGGCACCGGGTTGTAGCCCGGAATTACGCCCAGGTTGTACACATAGTTGCCGTATTTGTTGCTTACAGCGCCAATGTTTTCAGGCTTGGCGATGGGGGTCACCGGCAGGTTCTGGGCGAACAGTAGCTGCCAGCGGGTGTACAGGGCCTTGCGGGCGCTGGCGCTGGGCTCCACAGCCGCCTTGTTGAAGATGTCGTAGATTTCCCGCTCCCACGCGGCCATTTTCGCGGTGTTGGCGGCGTCGCCGTCCCTGGCGGGCTGGGGCGCGCGGTGCCAGTAGTACAGGCTGCCGCCGGGCTGCCAGATGGGCCGGCGCAGTTCGGGGTCAGGCTGGTCGCCAAAGGCGTGCAGGATCATTTCCCAGTCGCCGCTCTGCCCGGTGGCCAGCAAGCGGCTGGAGAGAATGCCCTTCAGGTTCACCTTCACGCCCACCTTGGCAAAGTCGCTTTGCAGGATGGTCGCCATGGGCGGGTATACGGCGCTGTCAGTGCCGTAAGTCAGGTCAATTTCCAGGGGTTGGCCGCCCGGCAGCAGGCGAATGCCCGCCGCGTTCTTTCGGCTCAGGCCCATGGCGTCCAGTGCGCGCCCCGCCGCCGCCAGATCAAATTCGCCCAGCTGGCGGGTGGTGTTCACGTAAAACGCCTTGTTGGCCGGGGCCACCCCGTGCCCGGGCAGGCTGGCCAGCCCGTTGTACACGGAATCAATGATGCGCTCGCGGTTGACCGCCATCTGCATGGCGCGCCGGAAGCGCACGTCACTGAACACCTTGGCCAGCGCCGGGTTCTTGGCGTCGAAGTTGTAGGCCACGAAGGGCGGGCTCCCGAACAGCGCTGTGGAGCGCATCACCTTGAAGGGCGCGCCCGCCACCTCCTTCTGCTTCAGGTCGGGAAACTGCGCGCCGCTGATGTTCAGCTGGTCCAGGTTGCCCGCCAGGAACTGCGCCACCTGCGCCTGGGGGTCGCGAATAATCAGGAATTCCAGGCGGTCAAGGTAGGGCAGCCTTGTGCCGGCGGCGTCCACCTTCCAGTAGTTGGGATTGCGGGTCAGCGCCACCTTCTGCCCGGCCGTGTAGTTGGCCAGCTTGAAGGGCCCGGTGCCCACCACCTCAGTTTCCGCCACGTTGGTGGGCCACGCGCCGTTGATGTCGGCGGGTTTGGCGCCGCTCTCCTGGCCAAACTTGACCAGCTTGTGCTGCGGCATGATGAAGTAGCGCTGCTGCAACAGGAAGGCGGGCGCCGGGCGCGGCAGGGTAAAGCGCACCGTCATGGAATCCACCTTGGCAATGGTCACGGCCTCGCCGCCCAGGCGGAAGTTGCCTGGGTCGCCGGCGCGCGCTTCCGGGTTCATGATCATGTTGCGGTAGGTAAAGAGCACGTCGTCGGCGTTGAACGCCTGTCCGTCGCTCCACTTGACCCCGCCCCGGAGCTTGAAGGTGTACACCTTGCCGTCCGGGCTGATGGTCCAGCTCTCGGCCAGCGCCGGCTCGATCTTGTAGGTGGCGAGGTTGAATTCCACCAGCCCATCGAACATCTGCTGCGAGATCAGCCCCAGGTTGTTGTCAATCACGCCGTAATAGAACAGGCTCTGGGGGCTATCGCCCAGTGGCAGGGTGTAGGTGCCTCCACTCTTGCCGCCCACCACGCCCAGGCTGCCCAGGCCCGTCATTTTCTTGGGGGCGGCGTGGGCCGCGCCGAGCAGGGCCAGCGAGACCAGGGAAACACAACGGGCAATGCGGCCTACATGCATGGAAAACCTCCGGGCAGTCGTGAAGCGGCAGGTGGGGACCCGGCAGCGTGCCACCGCTGCCAGCAAGTTGTCAGACACCCCAGCCTAAGACCAATCACAGTCCACTTGCAACCTCTGGGCAAAGTGGCCTGCAGGTGGTACGGTCAGAGGCAATGCTTCCGTCCTCCCTGCCCTGGGCCCTGCCCCTGGATCCGGCGAGCGCCACCCCGGTGTATGTCCAGGTGGCGCAGGGGCTGACCCAGCGCATTGAGAGCGGGCACCTGCGCGCCGGCAGCGCCCTGCCCGCCGAGCGGGAACTGGCCGCCGGGCTGGGCGTGTCGCGCGTGACGGTGCGCCAGGCGCTGGCGCTGCTCTCGCAGCAGGGGCTGCTGACCCGGCGCCACGGCAGCGGCACCTTCGTCACGCCGCCGCCCCGGCCGGGCGAACTGCCCAGCCGCTCGCTGGGGCTGCTGTCCTCCTTTTCCGAGGACGTGCGCGCCCGGGGGCAGATACCCGGCGCCCGCGTCCTGAGCTTCGAGCGCGTGCGCCCCAGCCCCCAGGAGGCTATGAGCCTGGCCCTGTCGCCTGGGGAACGGGTGTACCGGCTGCGCCGGGTGCGCACCGCCGATGGCGAGCCGCTGGCCGTGGAGGACTCTGCCCTGCCGGCGGCGCTGGTGGGCGAGCTGCGTCCGGCCGACGTGCAGGACGCCAGCCTGTACGCCCTGCTCTGGGCGCGGGCCCTGAGCCCGGCGCGGGCCATCCGGCACCTGCGCGCCGTGAACGCCGACCTGACCCTGGCGCCGCTGCTGGGCGTGCCGGTGGGCGCCGCGCTGCTGACCACCGACCGGGTGTCGTGGCTGGCAGACGGGCGGCCCATCGAATACGCCCGCGCCCACTACCGGGGCGACCGATCCGACTTCGTGATGGAACTGCAGGGCGGCGCATGAGGCGCGTTCCCGGCGCCGCGCTCCGGCCGGGGGCCTGTGCATGACCGGCCGCCCTGCCCGCGTGCTGGGCCTGATGAGCGGCACCAGCGCCGACGGCATAGACGCCGCGCTGCTGGAACTGCCCGGGTGGCCCGCGCTGGGTGCTGGTGGGCCCTGGCCGCCGCTGCCCGGCCCGGCGCCGCGTGGCCGGGTGCTGGCCCACACCTTCACGCCCTACCCCCCCGAGCTGCGGGCCGCCGTGCTGCGCGCCGCGCAGAACGAGGGCACCCCGGCCGAGCTGACCCAGCTGCACTGGGCGCTGGGCGAGGCCTTTGCCCGGGCAGCGGCCCCCCTGGCCCGGGACGCCGACCTGATCGCCAGCCACGGCCAGACAGTGCAGCACCACCCTCGCCCGGACCCGGCGCGCGGCTGGGCCCGGCCCGCCACCCTGCAACTGGGCGAGCCGGCTGTAATTGCCGCCCACACCGGCCGGCCCGTGGTGGCCGACTTCCGCCCCGCCGATCTGGCCGCCGGGGGGGTGGGGGCGCCGCTGGTGCCGCTGGCCGACTGGGCGCTGTTTGCCCAGAGCGGAGTGCGCCGGGCCCTGCACAATCTGGGCGGCATCAGCAACCTCACGTACCTGCCCGGCACCGAGGCGGCGGCGGTGCTGGCCTTTGACACCGGCCCCGCCAACTGCCTGCTGGACGAGGTGGCTGGCCGGGCGGGCCACACACACGACGAGGGCGGGCGGCTGGCCCAGGCGGGCACCATTCACGAACCTACCCTGGCCGCGTGGCTGGCCCACCCGGAACTGGGCGCCCCGCCCCCCAAGGCCACCGGGCGCGAGGTCTGGACGCTGGCCCGCCTGCCCCAACTGGCCGAGCTGTCCCTGCCGGATCTGGCCGCCACCGCCGTGGCCCTGACCGCCCGCACGGTGGCCGGCGCCTACCGCCGCTGGGTGCTGCCCCGGGGCCTGGACGAGGTGGTGGTGCTGGGCGGCGGCGCGCGCAACCCGGTGCTGGTGGCCGCTCTGCGCGCCGAACTGCCCGTGCCGCTGCGCACGGCGGCCGAGCTGGGCTGGAACGACCACGGCTTCACCGACGCCAGCCGGGAAGCGGCGGCCTTCGCCTTTCTGGGCTACGCCCGCGCGCAGGGCTGGCCGAATACCCTGCCGCACACCACGGGCGCGGCCCACGCGGCCCTCTGCGGCACCTGGACCCCCGCCCCGCCCACCGGAGCCCTGCCATGACCGAGCCCGCCCCTGCCGCCAGCGCCGACCCCCGCCGCACCGAGGGACTTCACCCCCTGCACCCCCATCTGGACGCCCTGAGCACCCTGGAACTGGCCCAGACCTTCGCAAGCGATCAGCTGGACGCGGTGCAGGCGGTGCGCCGCGCCGCGCCCCAGCTGGCCCGCGCCGCCGACGCCGCCCTGCCCCGGCTGGCGCGCGGCGGTCGGCTGCTGTATGCCGGGGCCGGCACCAGTGGGCGCCTGGGCGTGCTGGACGCCTCGGAACTGCCGCCCACCTTTTCCTGGCCGCCAGAGCGCGCCCTGGCGGTGATTGCGGGGGGCGAGCGGGCCATCCGGCAGGCCACCGAGGGCGCCGAGGACGATGAGGCGGCGGGCAGGCAGGCCATTGCGGGCCTGCAGCCTGCCCCCGACGACGTGCTGATTGCCGTGGCCGCCAGCGGCACCACGCCCTGGGTGCTGGGGGCGGTGGCGGCGGCGCGCGCGGCCGGCGCCCTGACCGTGGGGCTGGCCAACAACCCGCTGACCCCCCTGCTGACGGCCACCGACTGCCCGGTGCTGCTGGACACGGGCCCGGAACTCATCAGTGGGTCCACCCGCCTGAAAGCCGGCACCGCCCAGAAAATCGCGCTGAACACCCTGTCCAGCACGCTGATGGTGCGCCTGGGCAAGGTGTACGGCAACCTGATGGTGGACCTGCGCGCGGGCAACGCCAAGTTAGAGGCCCGCGCGCTGCGGCTGGTCATGCACGCCACCGGCGCGGCCGAGGGGGTGGCCCGCGCCGCCCTGAGCGAGGCGGGCGGGCAGGTGAAGGTGGCGGTGGTGAGCCTGCGGCTGGGGGTGGGCGTACCCGAGGCGCAGCGTCGCCTGGAGGCCGCTGGAGGCCACGCCCGCGCCGCCCTGGGAGAAGGGGAATGGGGCCTCTGATTCCGGCGCGCACCCACGCCCTGCTGGCTGCCGCCGTGCAGACCCCGGGGGGCCCGTCCGGCGCGGCGCTGGGGGTGGTGGACCAGACTGGGCGGCGCGAGACCCTGGTGCTGGGGCTGGCCCAGCGCGAGCCGCACCCCCAGCCCCTGCCCGAAGACAGCTGGTGGGACCTTGCCAGCCTGACCAAACCGCTGCTGACTGCCCGTGAGGTGCTGCGGGCGCTGGAAGAGGGCCTGCTGGACCTGGATGATCCCCTGGGCCGCTGGTTGCCCGACCTCGCCTGGATGCAGGACACGCCGCTGCGGGCGCGCACCCTGCGCCAGCTGCTCACCCATACGGCGGGGCTGGGGCCCTGGAGCAAGCTGTACACCTGGGGCGACGCGGCGACCATCCGCGCCCGCTTCCTGCAGGAACCCTGGCCGGTAACAGAACCGGGCGCGGTGGTGTATTCCGACCTGGGCTATGTGCTGCTGGGCCGTGTGCTGGAACGGCTGCGCGGCCGGCCCCTGCGCGAGTTCCCACTGGACCCCGGCCTGAGCTTCACCCCCGACCCGGCCCGGAGCGTGGCCACCGAACACTGCCTGTGGCGCGAGCGCCTGCTGCGCGGCGAGACCCACGACGAGAACGCGGCGGCCCTGGGCGGCGTGGCTGGGCACGCGGGGCTGTTCGGCACCCTGGACGGCGTGCTGGCACAGGCCGAACTGCTGCTGCGCGGCGGCTGGCTGGGGCGCGCGGCGCAGGCCCTGGCCCTGCAGCCCCAGGCCCCCGAACGCACGCTGGCCTTTGTGCAGGCCTGCCCCGGCTGGAGCGGCGGCAGCCTGTGCAGCCCGCAGGCGGCTGGCCACACCGGCTTTACCGGCACGGGCCTGTGGGTGGACCCCGGCCACGGCCGCGCCTGGGTGCTGCTGACCAACCGCGTGCACCCTTCGCGCCACAGCGGCTTCGACATTCAGGGGGTGCGGCGGGCGGTGGGGAATACGCTGCTGGCCGGGGTGGCGTAGGGCCTGTGAGAGGGGCGAGGGCCTGCATACCGTCAGGAGGTCGGGAAGTCGGGGGGGGGCCTGTCTCGACCTCTTGGCCCGCCTGCCTCCCTAAGGACGTTGCCCCTCATGGTGCGACTGTTTAGGAGAGCACCGAAAAGTCTTCACGCCCGGTGCAACGTCCTTTGTTCGAGACTCGCGCTGCGGCGCCGCTGTCCCCGACCGCTCGGTTGATCTAAAGATCAACAGCGAGCGACTTAACTTCCCCGGTACGTGCTGTATGCCCACGGTGACACCAGCAGCGGCACATGGTAGTGCGCGCCGGCATCCGCCACGGTGAAACGCAGGGTCACCACGTCCAGAAAGGGCGCGTCGCCCCCGGTCAGGTCGGCAAAATAGGGAGCCACCTCAAACACCAGTTCGTAGGTGCCGGCCCTCAGGGCACCCCGGGCGATCAGGGGGGCGTCGGTGCGGCCGTCGGCGTTGGTTACGGCCCCGCACAGCCGCTCGCGCCTCTCGCCCACCCGGAACAGTTCCAGCCGGATGCCTGCCGCTGGGCGGCCCCGCGCGGTGTCCAGCACATGGGTGCTGAGCCCGGCGCCGCTCACGCCCGCTCCACCCAGCCCTCAATCACGCCGTAGGGCTCGGCGTCGGCGTGAAAGATGGTACCCGGGTTGTCCAGGCCGTAACGCTCCAGCGGATACAGGATGTGGTGGCGGTTGGGAAAGGAAAAGTGAATGCGCTCAATCTCCGGGCAGCGGGTCAGCACCGCCTCGCCTATGCGGTACAGGGTGCGCTGCATGGAGGGCGAAAAGTGATCGGGAAAGGTGTCCAGCAGCGCCGTATACACCGCCTGCCACACCGCGTCGTAATCGCACTCGGGCGCGGCGTAGGTCCAGCGGGCGCTGACCACGGTGGCCAGAATGCGGTCGTGCGTGTCGGGCAGGGTGGTATAGGCGTCGCGGTGAAAGCCGGCCCAGCCGCTTTCCGTGGTTTTCAGGATGTACAGCTCTTCTATGCCGCTTTCCACCGTGAAGCCCTGACCGTCCCCCTCCACCCAGGCGGTGTGCTTGGGCATCTGGCGTACAAAGGCGTGGTCGTGGGGCTGCCCGCCACTGGGCATCCGGGCCCAGGTGTGTTGCGTAAAGGTCACGCGCGCGCGCTCCACCCGGGGCCCCTGGGTCACGAAATGCCGGATCAGGTGTTTGCCGAACGCTTCCACGCTCTCCGTCAGGCCGTCTCGGGCCAGCGCGTACACGGTGTTGCGCATGGTGTCAGTGGCCACCAGCCCGGTGTTGTCGCCCCCGGTGTGGGCGGCCTCGAAGTCCCCGGTGACGGCCACACGCACCTGTACGTCCTTGATGTCGTGGCGCGGGCCGTCCCGGAAAACCTTGAACAGGCGCACGTCCGCCTTGCCGTAATTGTTCTCGCCCAGCTTGACCTTCACCGTCATGGCGGCTCCTTGGGGGTGGGGGGGTTCGGGGGCCACGAGGTCCAGCACCCGCAGCCGGGCAATGCGGCCTATCTCGTGCAGGGCCGCCGCGCGTTCTTCCTCTGGGGTGTGGCCCAGGCGGCGCCGGGCCCCCTCAAAGATGCTGGCCTTGGTGTGTTCGCGCACGCACACCACGTAGGGCAGGGCAAAACGCGCGTGGTAGGCAGCGTTCAGGGCCTGAAACTCGGCGTATTCTTCCGGGCTCAGGCGGTCCAGGCCTGCGCCCGCCTGTTCGCGGGTGCTTTCGGGCGTCAGCTCGCCGGCCAGGGCAGCCTTGCCGGCCAGATCGGGGTGCGCGCGGATCAGGGCCAGCTGCTCTTCCGGGGCGCTGGCCTGGACGGCGTGGGCAAAAGCCTGGGCCACGCTCTCGGCGTCTCTGTAGGGCCGTGCGGCCGCCACCTGCGCGGCGTAATGCGGCGAGTGTTCCAGCACGCCCGCAAAATGGGCGGCGAATTGTTGGGGACTCAGGCGGTTCAGGGTGGACAGGGGCAGGGCTTCGGGCACCAGAAAGCACACTCCAGTTGTCGGCTGGGCGGTCCCCAGACCAGGGCAGGCCGCGCAACCAGGACAGGACAAGTTCTGTGTGGCCCGAGGATAGCGGACGAACGCCCCGGCCGGGCGACGGGGCCGGGCAGCAGGGCCGGGCACGCAGCGAAAGGCTGGAAGCGCTGGGCGCTGCCCCTTCCTGGTGGGGTTTTCCACAGTGGAGATCGGGCCAGTGCGTATAGTGCGGCCATGATCCGTGTCTCTCTTCTCTGCGCTGCGGTCCGCGCTGACTTTTGCGCTGGCCATCCGCCCCGGCGCACCTGGCAGCGATGACGCGCCCCTTTCATGTGCTGCTGGTGGACGACAACCCTGCCGACCTGCTGCTGGCCCAGGAAGTCTTTGCCGAGCACAGCGGCGAACTGCAGATTGAAACCTGCCGCAGTGGCCCCGAGGCCCTGGCCACCCTGCGCCAGCACACCGAGCTGCCCGACGTGGTGATGCTGGACGTGAACATGCCCGGGATGTCGGGTTTTGAGGTGCTGGAAGCCCTCAAGGAAGACGCGCGGCTGCGCTGCATTCCCGTCGTGATGCTCTCCACGTCCTCGCAGCCCGGGGACATTGAGCGGGCCTATACCCTGCACGCCAGCTCGTACATGGTGAAATCGGGCAGTTTTCAAGCCTTTCTGGAACAGGTGGACGCCTTTGTGGGATTCTGGCGCCAGAGCCGCACCATCAACTGGCCCAAGCGGCTCCACCGTTAGGCCCAGAAGAGAGGGTCAGCTCAGGTCCACATTCAGGGCCTGGTCTGTGTCAGCCGGTGGAGCCAGCGTCACAGGGCGGCCCTGCATCTTCAGGCAGGTTTTGCCGCCCAGAGTGCGCACCGTCAGCCGCACGGGCTGCCCCGGGTGCAGGCGCGGGTCGTCGCTACTGAGCACCTCTCCAGTCAGGGCGGCAGCATCGTCACGGCGAATGGAAATCATGGATCACCTCCGGGAAAAAGGGGGCTGGCCTGCCCACGCCTCGTGCTGCCCACTGTGCCTGCCGGACATGACAGCCGCATCCCTGCACCATGAACGGGGCCGCGCCGCGCCCCTCACCTGCGGGTCAGGGGGAACCAAAAAAACGCGCCCAGACGGGCGCGCTTGGCAAGGAGCCTGAAATTACAGGTTGCCCTTGAGGGTGCTGGCGACCTTGAAGGCCACTTTCTTGCCAGCGGGAATCTGGATCTTCTCGGAGGTGCCGGGGCGCACGCCGGTGCGCGCGGCGGTGGCCTTGACGCTCAGGGTGCCCAGGCCGGGCAGGCCCACGCTCTGGCCGCCCTTGATGGCGCCCACCACAACGTCCAGCATGGCGCTCACGGCTTCCTCGCTCTGCTTCTTGGTCAGACCGGTGCGGTCAGCGACCATTTCCACGAGCTGGGTCTTGGCGACCTTGTTGCTCTCGCCAGCGGCGCGCTTGGGAGCGGCAGCTTTCGCGGCGGGAGCGGCCTTGGCCGCAGTCTTCTTGGCGGGGGCTTTCGCAGACTTTTTCGTCATGGTGAGCAGCATGACATATGACGCTGCGCTTGGGAAGAGGGACCAGAACCAGGAACGCCCACCAGCACGCCCTTTCGCAAGGAGGGGTCCAAAAAACGTTGTCCTGGACGGCAATTTGATCAAGTCCTCATGGATGCCGTGCTGCACGGAAGAACTGCCATTGCTCCCCTGTGGCCACCGGTTGGGAGGCGCCCGGCAGGTTTTGCAGGCGCAGCAAGCAAGTGGGACGGCTGCCATACCGGCGCCTCTGACAGACAGAAGGCCTGTCTTCTGGGTGAGCAGTCAGGTTTCAGAGAGGGCATGGAGATTAGAGTTATATTGATGAAGCCTTTAGAAAATGAGCAGCCCCTCGTCCCGCTGCTAATGCCCTACGAGCCGCCCATGGTTCGTGAACTGGGCCCATGGACAGTGGTCACCCTGGCCCAGAGCGTGGCCATCACCGGTACAGGCCTGTTTGACCCTGGACAGCAGGAGTGGTAAGGCCCGGGTCTTTGGGCGCGCGAGTCCTGATCCGTGGCCGCACGACGCTGTTCTTCCTGCCCACCGCGCTTCTGGCGGGGTGCGCGGGTGTGCCGGCACCGGTCGCCCCGGCGCCGCAGCCTCTGGGTTTGATGGAATTGACGATCAGTGGGCTGGGCACGGGCCCGGTTTCGGCGTCGCTGCGCCCCTTGGGGGCCGCCCTGTCGCCCCAGGCCATCACCACCCTGCCTGGGGGCATTCAGGTGCGCGCGCTGGCCAGCAGCGCGTTTGATGTGGGTGCGCGTGGCGCGGGGGGCCAGCGCTACCTTTCGGCCACCTTCGAGGTGCGCAATGCCAGTCAGACCGCGCAGGCTGCCTACCCGGACGCACGGCAGCAGCTGACGTTCTTTGCTGCAGGCGCGCCGGGCAACCTTCAGGGCACGGCCATCACCCGGCTCGTGCGCTTCGACACTTCCCCGGCCGATCCCACCATTGCGCTGAACCTGTTGCCCACCCACGGCATGGATTACAGCCCCCTGCAGGGCAGGGCCCTGGTGCGCCCCCACGCGGCGGACCTGCAATTCTTTACCGAGGCCGAGGCCGATCCGGCCACTTGGGCTCAGGGCAGCGCCGTGACAGACGCCGGGGTGAGCACCATCTTTCCGTATGGGTTCGTGGTGCGCCATGTCAGTGGCGTGGGCCGCACGCTGCCGGCAAATCCCGGGGCCAGTCAGTTTGACGGCCGGGTGACCTTTGCCTACCGCCTGCCACTGCAAAGCGCAGCCGCCGATGATCCCTATCAGGTGCGCATCCTGCTGCAGGCGGCAGAAGATACCACCCCCCGGGTCAGCGAAAGCCTGGAAGAACAGACCACGCCCGGCGCCCAGACCGTCAGCCAGCGCGCCGCCGCGCTGCAGGGCACCCTTCCTGCCGGCACAGCGGTGCAGGTGGCCACGCTGTCGGGCAGTACTTACGCCGGGGCCAGTCCTGTAGCGGTGTGCCGCGTCCGTACGGCGGGCACGGCGGCGGCCCCCACCACCTTCCTGGGGAGTTCCTGCTGATGACCTACCAGAACACCATGCGGCGCACTTCGCTGACGGCCCTGCTGGGGCTTGGCCTGCTCGTCGGCTGCACCAGAGTGGAGGCGCCGGTCCTCCCTGTCCCAGCGCCGCCAGTGGCCGCGCCTGTGGTCACGCCGCCGGCCCCTCCGGTCACGCCTGCTCCTGCCCCCACACCCGGTCTGGGAGATGCCCTGGGACTGGTGGAGATCCGGTTCGAGAACATTGGCGCAGAGACGATGACCGCCTCAGCCCAGTCGGTGCGCTCGGGCCTTCAAGGCCAGGGGTTGACCACGGCCGGTGGGGTGCAGCTGGAACTGGCTTCCCGGGGCTCGTTTACCACGGGTACGCGGGGTGCGGGCGGCCACCGGCACCTGTACGCCACTTTCCGTGTGCGCAATGCCACCAGTGCCGGGGTGGCCTCGCCGCAGGCCCGGTCCAACCTGACGTTCATTGCGGCCAGCACCCCGGGCACCGTGGGCGAGACGCCGATGAGCTCGTTTCTGAAGTTTGACGGCACCGCTGCAAACCCGGCCATTGCGCCCACCATCCTGCCCACGCACGGGATGGCGCCCGATCCCCTGTCCGGCGGCGCGCGCCTGCTGCCGGGCGGCGAGGACCTGCAGATCTTTACCGAACAGGAAGTGGATCCGGCGCGCTTTCAGACGCCCACCACGCCGGCTGCCCTGGGGGTGACCCGCCTGTTTCCCTACGGCTTCGTGGTGCGCAACGTGAACACGCCGGGCAGCCGGGCCCTGCCGCCCAATCCAGCCGCTGGTCAGTTTGATGGACTGGTGACCTTCGCCATGAAGGTGCCGCTGCAGGCCACCCCGGCCGAGGACCCGTTCTCGTTCAGCATGATGTTTGAAGCGGTGGACGATTCGTTGACCCGCGTCACCGAAAGCGCCGAGGAACAGGCGCTGGGCAGTCAGGCGGCGGCGCGCGCCGCCGCCCTGAATGCCACCGAGATCGCCGCGCTGTGCGGCACGACCTCCACCGGGCCCGGGCTCAAATTCATTCCCTCGGTCACCACGGCGGGCAATACCGTGCGGCGGGCCAAGCTGGGCGGCGACTTCATCATCACCGAGTACGCCGCGCCAGCGGTCTCGGCCATCGGCAATACGGCCCTGACGGTCCCGGCCAGTCAGGGGCTGCTGGCCCGGGTGCAGGCAGTGCCCACGCAGGGCCAGCCGGCGCCCACCCTGAGCGCCACCGTGGCGGGTACCAGCGCCCGGGGCGGAAATGTCACGGCCAATCCGGATGGCAGCGTGGCCTTTGACCCCAAAGCCGGGGACGGCGGGGTGGCCGACACCATCTCCGGCACGGTCTCGGACGGCAGCTGCACCACCCCTGCCGGAGTCCTGAACACCACTATTAACATTGGTCAGCGTGTCTGGTACGTCAAAAATGACGCCGCAGCCGGTGATGGCCGCCGATCTGGTCCCTTTGCCACCCTGGCGGCGGCCCAGACCGCTTCGGGTGACGGGGACATCATCTATGTCTACCGGGGAGACGGCACCACGGCCAACCAGAACGCGGGCATCACCCTGAAGGCCAACCAGAAACTGATTGGTCAGGGGGTTCCCTTGACTGTGGGCAGCACGGCGGTTGAGCCTGCCGGTCAGGCCCCAACCATCGGGCACACCACCGGCGCCGCCGTAACCCTTCCGGGCAGCGCTGCGGGCACCACCGAGATCCGGGGCCTGACGATCAATGCGGGCGGAACGGGCGCCCAGGGCATCGCCGGCACCACCTTCGGAACCCTGACTGTCGCGGACCTGTCTGTGAGCACCACGGGTGGCCCGGCGCTGAATCTGACCACCGGCACGGTCAACGGCACCATCGGCACGCTTTCGAGCACCGCCAGTGCGGGGGCGGGTCTGACGTTCACCACCGTGAACGGCACGCTGACAGGCACGTCTGGTTCGGTGACGGACGCGGTGGGTACAGGGCTGAATATCAGTGGTGGCGCGCTGAACCTGACCTACGGCGGCAGCCTGGCCAAAGCGGCCACTGGCGCCTTGCTGAGCGTCTCGGGGGGGCATACCGGCACGCTGAGTCTCACCGGGAACCTCAACGCCACGGCGGGCACTGGTCTTCAGTTCGACAACGCCGACGGCACCTACCTCTTGAATGCGGTGTCGGGCACGGCCGCACTGAACGGCGGCGACGCGGGCATTGACATTCTGAGCGATTCAGCCGGAACCTTCACGTTCGGCCCGGGAGTGGCGATCACCAATCCCACCGGCACGGCCTTCCGGATCAATGGCAGCGCCCCCACCGTGACCATGCGGGGGCCCATCGCCAAAGCCAGTGCGGGCCGGGTTGTGGACATCACCGACATGCCGTCTGGGACCGTCACCTTTGGCGGCGGCGCGGTGACGGGTGGTGCTACCCCAGCCCTGACTGCCACAGCCGGTGACGGCATTCTGCTATCAAATATGGACGGCACAGTGAACTTCACAGGCAACACGGCCCTGAGTGGCGGCAGCGGCGTGGATGTGGTCAACGGTTCAAGTGGCACGGTCCTGTTCTCGGACACCTCAAGCGTCACAGGGCAGGGAACGGCAAACATCGCCCTAGATGTGAACGGCGGCGCGCCCACCTTGACTTACCGTGGAACCTTGACGCACAACGCGGGCCGGGTGGTGTCCGTGCAAAACCTTACGGGAGGCAGTGTCATGGTCTCCGGCACCGTCACGAGTGGCACCGCCGCCTTGCCCACCGGCCGGGGGGTGCTGCTCCAGAACAACACGGGCGGCAGCGTGACCTTCAGCGGGCCGTCCAAGTCGTTCTATACCGGTGCCAACCCAGCGGTCATAGCGGTGAACAACACCGGCGCTACACTGCTGATGCCGAACGGCGGCCTGGCCATCACGACCACCACCGGAAATGGACTTGCCGTGACCGGTGGCGGAACGGTGGCCGTTACAGGCGTCACCAATACCATCACCAGCGCGGGCGGCATTGCACTGATCGTGCAGAACACGACGATTGGCGCCGGTGGGCTGAACTTCCGGCAGATTAACGCCACCGGCGGCACCCACGGCATCCTGCTGAACAATACGGGCAGCACAGCGGGCCTGACCGTCCTGGGTGACGGCGCGTCCAATACGGCGACGACCACCCGTGGGCGTATCACCGCCGCAGCTGGCGGCGGCACCCTTGCGCCTGGCTCTGGCGGCATCATTCAGGGGGCCAGCACGCGCGGCGTGTCACTGACCAACACGGGGCCCGTGGTGCTGCGCAACATGGTCCTTCAGAACAACGGCTCGGCGGGCGCCGACGCAACCCGGGCGGGCATCTGGGCCGAAGGTGTGCCGCAACTGGACCTCGACAACCTGCTGGTGTCTGGCCATGCCGGGAATTTCGGGCTGCGTGCGCTGAACAGCGGCAATATCACCATCATGCACTCGCAGTGGGAGAACAACGCCACCACCGCCGGGGTCGAGGCCACAGACATCTGGAACGTTGCTCTTGAGAACCTGTCCGGCACCTCATCGTTCAAGCATTCCCTGTTCCAGAACAGCCGGGAAATGACGATTGGCTGGTCCCAGAAGAACGCTGCGTCCGGCACCTTGAACATTGAGAATGCCGAAGTCAGTGGGACCACGGCAGGCAACGGCGTGAACCTGAGCGCCTTCAATACCTCCACGGCAAACCTGACGGTCAAGGGCAGTTCCATCCTGAACAACTCGTCCACGGGCCTTCAGTACGCCACCAACGACGCTTCTGGCGGCGCTGTCACGGTGGAACAGAACACGCTGAGTGGGCAGGTGGTGGATATTTCCCTGGCACACCAGGGTGCAGGCCGAACCGTGACCTACAGCGTGCTGAACAACACCACGCGTCAGCAGTTCAGGGCGGGCTCCAGCAACTCCATCAACATCTACCAGGGCGGAACCTCAACCGCGAGCACCATCATGCGGGGCACCGTGCAGGGCAATCAGGTGGGGAACGCGGCCATTGCGAACTCGGGGTCTGACCTGGGGCGCGGCATTTTCATTGAAGCGGCGGGTGCGGGGACCAGCACGGCGCTGGTCAGTGGGAACACGGTGCGCCAGATCAAGCAGGAGTCGGCGTTCTACGGCCAGGTGGCCAAGGGCACGGCGACAGCGGCCACCAGCCCACGCCTGAACCTCACCTTGACGGGCAACGATTTCCAGGTGAATACGGCGTCAGTCAATGCACTGGCCGGGGTGGAACTGGTGGCCGGCACCATTCCGAATATCGGTGATAACCCGACCCTGTGCGTTAACATGCAGAGCAATACCGCTTTCGTCGGTCATTCGACCTTCGCGGGCGTGTACATGGTGACCTCGGGCTTTACAGGAAGCGGAACGTCGGCCAATCCCACGGTGGAGCTGCAGGGGTACGCCGGCGCCGCGAACAATCTGGCCCAGATTGAAGCCTTCCTGGGTTCATCGGCGCGCGCCACCACGAACACCCCGGCACCTATCATGGCGCAGACCACGGGCACTGTTCGCGCCGCAACGGCAGCCTGCCCCACGCCGTAGTCACTTGGGCGCCCCAGGGCAGCTGGAACTTCAGTGAAAGAGAGGCGGGAGATCTGACTTTCAGGTGTCCCGCCTCTCTCGTTGCCGGCCTGTCTTCCACTCCGGCCTGCTGCACCACGATCAGCTGGAACAAAGCCGAGGTGCCTGCGCTATGCCCGGAGGGGCGCGGTGCTCCCCCTCGGTCTGCTGCGCCGCTGTGCCAGAGGGTGGGCTTGAAGCCCGGCTGAGCGGCTGTCTGTTTCCTCCTGGATTAAGTACGTTGCACCTCACGTTACGACTTTGCAGGAGAGCACCGCAAAGTCTCCACTCCCGGTGCAACGTACTTTTTTCGATACTCGCTCCGCTCGGTTGATCTAAAGATCAACAGCGAGTTACTTAGAGAGGGCCTCGCGGTTCTACAGGCGCCGTCAGTCGTTCTCGCTGGCTGTCAGGGGGTGCTGGTCCCAAACGGCCGCGTGGCCTGCTGCTGGCCCCTGGCCTCCGGGAAGCGCAGAAGCAGGCCACGCTTTGCGCTGGTGGCGTGACGCCGCGCTGACAATCGCCGGGCACACTGCCCGCATGAAGAAGATGTTTGCTCTGGTTGTTGCCCTCGCCGTCACCACGGCCGCCGCACAGTCCACTGTGACCGGCGCAGGCGCGAGCTTTCCCTTCCCGCTGTACAGCAAGATGTTCGCCGAATACAAGAAAGACAAGGGCGTCACCGTCAACTACCAGTCGGTGGGCAGCGGCGCCGGCCAGAAGCAGATTCTGGAGCGCACCGTGGACTTTGCCGGCAGCGACAACCCCATGAGCGACGAGGCCATGAAAGACGCCCCCGGCAAGCTGCTGCATATTCCCACGGCCATCGGCGCCGTGGTGCCCGCCTACAACCTGCCCGGCGTCACCACGCCGCTGAAGTTCACCGGCAAGGTGCTGGCCGACATCTACCTGGGCAAGATCCGCACCTGGAACGACAAGGCGATTGCCGCCCTGAACCCCGGCGTGACCATTCCCCCGCTGCCCATCACGGTGGCCCGCCGCAGTGACGGCTCGGGCACCACCTTCGTGTTCTCAGACTACCTGGCCAAGGTCAGCAGTGAGTGGAAGAGCAAGGTGGGCGTGGGCAACTCGCTGCAGTGGCCTGTGGGCACCGGCGCGCGCGGCAACGACGGCGTGGCGGGCGTGGTCAAGAGCACCCCCGGCGCCATTGGCTACGTGGAACTGGTGTACGCCAAGCAGAACAAACTGCCCTTTGGCAGCGTGCAGAACCGCGCCGGCAAGTTCGTGCTGGCCGACAACGGCCCCGCCGCCGCCGCCGCCCTGGGCGTGGTGATTCCCGCCGACACCCGCGTGAGCCTGACCAACAGCGCCAACGCCGACGCCTACCCGATTGCCAGCTTCACCTACGTGATTTTCTACCAGGAGCAGAAGTACGCCGGGCGTACCCAGGCCCAGGCCAAGGCCCTGAAGGACCTGCTGAGCTGGATGGTCACCACCGGTCAGGGCTACAACGAGGCGCTGGACTACGCCAAGCTGCCGGCCAGCGCCTCGAACAAGGCCAAGAGCATCCTGAACAAGATGACCTTCGACGGGAAGAAGCTCTAAGACAGGCTGAGGCAGGGGGCTCCTCTTTCCTTCGTCCTTCTCCCCTTTTCCTCTCTTCTTCCACGGGCGGCGCTGCGCGGTTATGCAGCGCCGCTCCTTTGGCGGCCCCCAGCAGCGTGAAGAGCCATGAGCTGACGCCGCACTGACAAACGCCCTGTGAACTGGGCGCTACGGCCCCGGAGGGGTCATGAACTCATGAGCGAACCCACCCAGACCCGTCCCCCACGCCCCGCTGCCCTGAGCAGCGCGTCAGACCGCCTGTTCCAGGGCCTGATTCTGCTGCTGGCCAGCGTGATTGTGCTGGTCTTTGTGCTGAGCATCTTTCAGCTGGGGCGCGAATCGTGGCCGGCCCTGTCGCGCTTTGGCCTGGGCTTTTTCACCGAACGCACCTGGAACCCGGTTGAAGGCGTGTTTGGCGCCGCCGCCATGATCGCCGGTACCCTGGTCACCAGCCTGGTCGCGCTGGCCATCAGCGTGCCGCTGGCGGTGGCCAGCGCGCTGTTTGTGGCGGAGTACGCGCCCAAGTGGCTGGCCAACCCGGTGGGCTACCTGATTGAGCTGCTGGCAGCGGTGCCCAGCGTGGTGTACGGCCTGTGGGCGCTGTTCGTGATTGCGCCCATGCTGGGCCAGTGGCAGCTGACCTTCTTCAATCCCGAAACCCACCCCGAGCGCGTGGAGCTGTACACCAAATGCGCCGCGCTGTGGGCCGAGAACCAGACCACCCTGCAGTGCTTTTTCGTGCCCAGTGCGGGCGGCGGGCGCGGGCTGGCGCTGGCCATCATCATCCTGACGGTCATGATTCTGCCCTACACCGCCTCGGTGGCGCGCGACGTGATCCGGCTGGTGCCCCAGGACCAGCGCGAGGCCATGTACGCCCTGGGCGCCACCAAGTGGGAAGTGATTTCCCGCGCCATCCTGCCGTACGCCCGTGCGGGCATTCTGGGCGGCGTGATTCTGGCGCTGGGCCGCGCCCTGGGTGAAACGCTGGCGGTGGCCATGGTGATTGGCGACAGCCAGGACATCCTCAAGAGCCTGTGGGGCAACGCCAGCACCATGGCCTCGGTGATTGCCAACCAGTTTGGTGACGCGCAGGAAGCCCTGCACCGTTCCAGCGTGGTGACCCTGGGCCTGACCCTGTTTGTGCTGAGCGTGGCCGTGAACTTCGTGGCCCGCGTGATTATTGCCCGCCTGACGCCCAAGGGAATTCAGTGATGAGCGCCGCCACCCCCCCGGCCGCCGGGCGCCACGGCCTGAGTCCGGCCCGCCGCGCGCGTAACCTGCTGATGGGCGGCCTGATTCTGCTGTCCACCCTGCTGGTGGTCGCGCCCCTGATCCTGATTTTCCTGTATCTGCTGCGCGAGGGCTTTGGGGCCATGTTCAACCTGGACTTCGCGCGGGCCCGGGAAGGGCTGGGCGCGGTGTTCAGCGGCGCCAACCTGGATTTCTTCACCAAGACCCCGGCCCCCGAGGGCGAGACGGGCGGCGGCCTGGCCAACGCCATTCTGGGCAGCATTCAGATGCTGGCGATGGCCAGTGTGATTGGTGTGCTGGTGGGGGTAGCTGGCGGCATCTTCCTGGCCGAATACCCCCGCCACCCGCTGATGCCCACCATTCGCATGGTGAGTGACGTGCTGGCCGGTATTCCCGCCATCGTGATGGGTCTGGTGGCTTACGGCCTGATCGTGCTGCAGTTCGGCTTCTCGGGGCTGGCGGGCGCCGTGGCCCTGGGCTTTCTGATGATTCCCATCGTGGTGCGCACCACCGAGGAAGTGCTGAAACTGGTGCCGCAGACCGTGCGCGAGGCCGGGCTGGCGCTGGGGTTGCCCAAGTGGCTGGTCACCCTGCGCATTGTGCTGCCGGCCGCTGCCGGCGGCATCGTGACCGGCGTGATGCTGGCGCTGGCCCGCGTGGCCGGCGAGGCGGCGCCGCTGCTGTTCACGGCCTTTGGCAACAGTGCCATTAACCTGGATCCCACCAAGCCCATGAGCGCGCTGCCCCTGGAAATCTACCGGGGGGCCACCAGCGCCTACGACGAGAACCAGCGCCTCGCCAAGGCGGGCGCGCTGCTGCTGATCATCCTGATTTTTGTGACCAGCCTGCTGGCGCGCCGCGCCAGCCGCCGCAAGTGATCCCGAACCCCAAGGAGTGCTCCCCGTGACCCCTATTCTGAGTGCCCAGAACGTCAACATCTACTACGGCGACAAGCAGGCCGTGCGCGGCGTGGACCTGACCGTGCAGCGCGGCACCGTCAACGCCCTGATTGGCCCGTCCGGCTGCGGCAAGACCACCTTTCTGCGGGCCATCAACCGCATGCACGACCTGACCCCCGGCGCGCGGGTGGAAGGCACCATCCTGCTGCACGGCGAGAATGTGTATGGCCCGGGCGTGGACCCGGTGGTCATGCGCCGCCGCGTGGGCATGGTGTTCCAGAAGCCCAACCCCTTTCCCACCATGAGCGTGTTCGACAATGTGGTTTCGGGCCTGAAGCTGGCGGGTATCCGCGACAGCCGCCGCCTGATGGAGATTGCCGAGCGCTCGCTGCGGGGCGCCGCGCTGTGGGAAGAGGTCAAGGACCGCCTGAAGATGCCCGCCACCGGCCTGTCCGGCGGGCAGCAGCAGCGCCTGTGCATTGCGCGCGCCCTGGCCGTGGAGCCGGAAATCCTGCTGATGGACGAGCCCACCAGCGCGCTGGACCCCGCCAGCACCGCCAAGATCGAGGAACTGATGACCGGCCTCAAGCAGGTCACCACCATCATCATCGTGACCCACAACATGCACCAGGCCGCGCGCGTGTCGGACACCACCTCGTTCTTCCTGAACGGCGACCTCGTGGAACACGGCGTGACCGACCAGATTTTCACCGCCCCGCGTGACGAGCGCACCGAGGCGTACGTGACGGGCCGCTTCGGCTGAGGGCCACCCGGGAATCCTGGGGCGTGGCGGGACACCTGCCACGCCCCAGCCGTTATCCTGCCGGCGTGAAAAGGCGCGCGGGGCTGGCACAGGCAGGGCAGCGGTGGCTGCTCGCGGCGCTGTGCCTGCTGGCCTCGTTCGCGTTTCTGGGTCGGGCGACGGGCCCCGGCGGGATCGGCGCGCGGCCGGCGCCTTTGTGGGGGGCGTGGCTGGTGGGGAACCGGGCTCCGGAGGCGGGGCCCACCCACCGCCCGGCCCTGCGCCACAGCCAGTTGGGCCACAGCCAGCCGGGCCACAGCCAGCCGGGCCACCCCGCCCACACCGCTGACCCCCAGCCCGTCCAAACCCACACCGCTGGCCCGGCCGTGGCCGCCCGCCTCCCGCTGACCCAGGCCGCCCCCAATGCACCGCCGCATGGGCCGACCCACAGCCCTGATTCTCACCGCACCGGTCACGGTGCCCACTGCCCCTTCTGCTTCACAGCGGCCTTTGCGCTGGAAGCAGAAGGGGCGCTGGTGTTGGCGCAGGCGGCAGCGGCGCGCCTGGCCCCGGCCGACCGCTGGGCCGGGCCCTGGCTGGCCCCTGTGCGCCATGTCCAGGCCCGCGCGCCCCCCTTTTCCCCGGTTGACCGGAAGCCCAGCCCCGCACCGCGTTCTGGCGGTCGGCGCACCGTCCTTCTTCGCGCTGGGGACCGCCCCCAGCCGTCACCCGAGGTTCTTCCATGTTGACCCACCTGCTGGCCCTGACCAGCGCCCTGCTGCTGTCTGTCGCCGCCGCCCACGCCACCGTCCGCACGGAGAGCGGCCTGAGCGAAAGCCGCGCGGGTGCCAGCGAAACCTACCGCCTGAACGTGCCCACCGAGAAGGAGATCAGCACCACCCAGATCCGGCTGGTGGTGCCGGCCGGGCTGACGATCACCCGGTTTCAGGTCACGCCCGGCTTCACCCGCACGGTGAAGAAAAACGAGGCGGGTCTGGTCACCGAAGTGCTCTGGACCGGCCGCGTGGCGCCCATGGAATACGCGCGCTTCTTCTTCCAGGCCCGCAACCCGGCCGCGCCCGGCGAACTGAGCTGGAAGGTCTACCAGACCTACAGTGACGGCTCGGTGGTGGCCTGGGACGACGCAGACCCGGCAAGGGGCCCGGCCAGCAAAACAGCCGTGAAATAAACCGCCTGCGCGGGGCCACCCAGCGGGGCCCCGCTCCATCCTGTAGAGAGGTGAGACATGAAACGATGGTTGATACTGGCCCTGCTGGCGCTGCCGGGCGCGGCCCTGGCCCACACGGCGGTCACCCGGGTGGTGCCGGCCCAGGGCGCGGTGGTGGCGGCGCCCGGCGCCGTGACCCTGACCTTCAGTGAACCGGTGGAACTGCGCTTCAGCGCGGTGCGCGTAATGGCCGTGGCCCCGGGCCAGACCCCGGCGGCCGCCGCGAAGCTGGCCCTGGCCGCGCGCCCGGACGCCCCCACGCTGGCCAGCCGCCCCCCGGGCGGTTCTGGGCTGGCCGCCCGGCTGAGCGTGCCGCTGAAACCCGGCCTCAGGCCCGGGCTGTACGTGATCGCCTGGAAGCTGCTGTCCGGGGACGGGCACCCGGTCAGCGGCCTCAGTACCTTCCGGGTGCGCTAGGTGCCTCGCTCCTCTGTCAACGCTTCAGAAGCGCGCCAGGTCATACGGATTCCGTCCATTTCCGTACCATCCGGGAAAGAGCCGCATGTTCCCCGCCTTCGGCGCTGTGCCAGTCCAATTCCCGGAAATCCGCCTTCTTTCCTGCTCCCTCTGGTCGGAAAAGTTCCGCAACGTGTTACGGAACTTTTCGGAACCCGTATTATTCCCATTCCCAGGGCGAGGGCCTTTGTTCGCTCCTTGCCCTGCTCGGTTGATCTTCAGAGCAACCGCGAGAGACTTGAGCCGTGCGGGCGCTGCTGACCGGGGCCGCCCACCTGGGGCTGGTGCTGCTGCTGGGGGGCGTGCTGTCGCGGCGCGCCCTGACCCCCGGCTGGCCCCGCCTGTGGGTGCCTGCCCTGGGGGCCGGGCTGCTGCTGCTGGGCTGGGGCGGGCAGGTGGGGCTGACGCTGGGCGCCCTGGGCTTTACCGCGCCAGGGGACGTGCTGGCCTACCTGACGGGCACCGGGCCGGGCCGGGCCATCCTGACGGGCCTGCTGGGCGCGGCGCTGCTGCTGGCCGCCGAGACGGGGCGCTGGCCCTGGCCGGCCCTGCCGCTGGCGGCGGGGGTGGTGCTGTGGGGCGCGGCAGGCGTGGGTCACGGCGCCGGGCACGGCGTGGGCATGCGCGCCCTGCACGCCGCGCACGCCGCCGCCATGTGCCTGTGGCTGGGCGGCGTGCTGAGCCTGCTGCGCCGGGGCACCCCGGGGCTGGCCCGGCGCTTTTCCCGGGTGGCGGCGCTGTGCGTGGCGGTCCTGGCCCTGACGGGGCTGGCAATGGCAGCCGAGCATCTGCGCTGGCCGCTGGTCTGGCCCGGTACCCCCTACACCCAGGCCCTGGCGCTGAAACTGGGCACAGTGGCCCTGGCGCTGCTGCTGGCGTTGGGCGTCAGGCGGGCCCTGGCGCGGGGGCGCCCGCTCACCTGGCCGCTGCGGCGCGAGGCCCTGGCGCTGCTGGTGGTGCTGGCGCTCACGGCCCACCTGGTCACGCAACCCCCACCGGCGGGACATGCCACGCACGCCGCCGCCGGATTAGACTTTCCTTAATGGCCCCTTCTCTACGTCTGTCCGGGCAGTCTGTTTCTCCGGATGCCGTCTCTGTCCGGCTTTCCGGTGCCGGTCTGGTGCCCGCTGGTCAGGCGCACTGCGGGCTGATCTGGAACCGGCGTCATGCCTGAGCACGAGGCCCAGCTGTTTGCGGCCATGTTCCGGCGCTCACCCATGGGTATTGCGCTGGTGTCCCTGGAAGGCAGTTTCCTGCAGGTGAATGACGCCCTGAGCCGCATGCTGGGCTACGCCCCCGCCGAATTGCAGGCCCTGACCTTTCAGGACATCACCCACCCGGACGATCTGGACAGCGACCTGGCGCTGCTGCGGCGCGTGCTGGCGCGCGAGTTGGACCAGTACGAACTGCGCAAACGTTACTGGCGCAAGGACGGACAGCTGATCTGGATAGAACTGCACGTCTCGCTGATTGTGCACGAGGACGGCTCGCCGGCCTTTTTTGTCTCGCAGATTCAGGACATCACGGCGCAGGTGGAACGCGAGGCCCAGCTGCAGGATGTCAACGAGCGGCTGAGACTGGCGCTGGACGCCACCGAGGACGGCATCTGGGACTGGCAGTTGCCGGGCGGCGAGCTGTTTGTCTCGGACACCTTCCGGGCGCAGCTGGGGCTCGCGGCCCACGAGCCGGTGAGCCTGGCAACGTGGCTGGCACAGGTGCATCCCGACGATCTGCCGGCGCTGCAGGCCACTTACCGCGCCCACCTGACTGGTGACCGGCCCCTGCATGCGCAGTACCGCGCCCGGCCCGCCAGCGGCGAGTGGCACGTCTTTCAGGTGCGCGGGCGGGTCACGGCGTGGGACGAGGCCGGCCAGCCCCGGCGTGTGGTGGGCACCCAGACCGACATCACTGCGCAGGTGCGCACCACCCAGGACCTGCAGCTGCTGCTGGACAACCTGCCAGCGCTGATCGGGTACTGGGACACCACGCTGCACAACCGCTTTGGCAACCCCACCTACCTGGACTGGTTTGGCCTGACGCCCGCCCAGGTGCGCGGCCAGCACATCCGGGACGTGATTGGCGAGGCGCTGTATGCCCAGAACCAGCCGATGATCAGGCGGGTCCTGGCCGGTGAAACGATGCGCTTTGAGCGCCAGCTGACCCGGGCCAGCGGCCAGCTGCGCTTCATAGAGCTGGTGTACGTGCCCGACCTGCAGGGGGGCGAGGTCCGGGGCTTTTTCTCGCTGGGCACCGACATCACCGCGCGCAAGGCCGCCGAGCGTGCCCTGACCGAGCAGCGGGAACTGGCCCGCGTGACGCTGGCGTCGATTGGTGACGGGGTCATCACCACTGACCCTGAAGGCCGGGTCACCTTCCTGAACCCCACGGCCGAGCGCATGACCGGCTGGGCGCTGGCCGAGGCGACGGGGCAGCCCATCGAAACGGTGATGCCGCTGCTGGAAGAAAGCTCGCGCCAGCCGCTGCCCAATCCGCTGCGCCGCGCCCTGAGCGAGCGCGAAACCCTGGGGCTGGCGGCCAACACGCTGCTGCGCAGTCAGGGCGGGGCCTATTTCAGCATCGAGGATTCAGCGGCGCCGATCCTGAACGAGCAGGGCGAGCTGCTGGGCGCCGTGCTGGTCTTTCACGATGTCTCCGAGGCCCGGGCCATGGCCGTGCGCATGACCCACCTCGCGCAGCACGACGCCCTGACCGACCTGCCCAACCGGGTGCTGCTGCGCGACCGGGTGTCACAGGCCATTGGCCGCGCCCAGCGCCAGGGCACGCGCTTTGCGGTGCTGTTTCTCGACCTGGACCACTTCAAGAACGTCAACGATTCGCTGGGCCACCATGTGGGCGACGAACTGCTGAGGGCCATCGCCGGGCGCCTGCGCGGAGCGCTGCGGGCCTCGGACACGGTCAGCCGCCAGGGGGGCGACGAATTTATCGTGCTGCTGCCCGACATGCGCGAGGCCGACCATGTGGAAAACGTGCTGGCCAAGCTGACCGAGGCGCTCACCGTGCCCTACCACGTGGCCGGGCATCAGCTGGACATTGGCTTCAGCGTGGGCGTGGCCCTGTACCCCGACGACGGCGAGAGCACCGACGTGCTGCTGCAGCACGCCGACGCCGCCATGTACCGCGCCAAGGCCGAGGGACGCGGGCGCCACCGCTTCTTCTCGCGCGCGCTGCACGAGGCCATCCTGGCGCGCCAGAGCCTGCAGACTGAACTGCGCCAGGCCTTCGAGCGCCGTGAATTCTCGCTGGTGTATCAGCCCAAGGTCAACCTCTGGACCCGCGAGGTGCTGGGCGCCGAGGCGCTGCTGCGCTGGGTGCGCCCGGACGGCCGGGCGGTGTCGCCCATGGACTTCATTCCCCTGGCCGAGGAAAGCGGCCTGATTGTGCCGCTGGGTGCCTGGGTGCTGGAAACTGCCTGCGCCCAGAGCCGCGCCTGGGCCCAGCAGTGCGGCCACGACGTGCCGGTATCAGTCAATATCTCGCCGCTGCAATTTACCGACCCCGGGTTTCTGGCTACAGTGCAGCGCTGCTTGCAGGGCAGTGGCCTGAGCCCGCGCCTGCTGGAACTGGAACTCACCGAGAGCATGCTGATGGCCGACCTGGAACGGGTGCAGCAGACCCTGGGCGCGCTGCGGGCCCTGGGCGTGTGCGTGTCCATTGACGACTTCGGCACCGGCTATTCCAGCCTCAGCTACCTGCGCGCCTTTCCGGTCA
Organism: Deinococcus arcticus; assembly: GCF_003028415.1. Lineage (NCBI taxonomy): Bacteria > Thermotogati > Deinococcota > Deinococci > Deinococcales > Deinococcaceae > Deinococcus > Deinococcus arcticus. The sequence continues at coordinate 16,745 of NZ_PYSV01000005.1, read as the reverse complement.
ACACCCTGAAAATTGACCGCTCGTTCCTGAAGACCCTGCCGGACGATGCCCAGGCGCTGGCGGTGGTGGAGGCCGTGGTGGCCCTGGGCCGCAGCCTGAACCTGGGCGTGATTGCCGAGGGGGTGGAAACGCCCGAGCAGGCCCGCAGCCTGCTGAACCTGGACTGCGCCGCCATGCAGGGCTACCTGTTTGCCCGCCCCATGCCCCCGGCTGAACTGCTGACGTGGCTGCGCGACTGGCGGGCCCAGAGCGCCGAGGACGCGGACCTCAGCTCGCTGAGGGACTAGGCAGCAGGTAACCCTGGGCCAGCGCGCGGTAGGTCCCCACCTGCGCTGCCTGCCACGCGTGGTCCTGGCCCAGTTCCTCGGCCAGCAGTTCGGCCACACGTGGAGCGGCCTCCAGGCTGGCGCGGGCGTCCAGCAGCAGGGCGCGCAACCGGCGCGAAAGCACGTCCTCCACGGTGCGGGCCTGCTCCATGCGCGCGGCCCAGCGCACCTGGGCTTCCACATACGGCAGATCGGGGTGCAGCTTTACCTCGGCGCCGGGCAGGGCCTGCACGCGCGCGGCGTCGGTGCCGTACACCTGCCAGGGCGCAGGCCGCGGTTCGGCGCAGGCGCCGTGCAACTTCAGGCCCCGGGTCAGGCTCAGGCGCGCGGGCAGTCCGGCGTGGGCGGCGGCGCGGTTCACGGTGTCCTCGGCCATGTGGCGGTAGGTGGTCCACTTGCCGCCTGTCAGGGTCAGCAGCCCGCCTTCGCTGAGCTGCAGGGTATGGTCGCGCGAGAGGCTCTTGGTCTCGCCGCGCCCGCCACTTTTCACCAGCGGGCGCAGGCCAGCAAATACGCTCAGCACGTCGTCGCGCCCGGGCGCGGGCGAGAGGTAGCGCGCGGCGGTCTCCAGAATAAAGTCCACTTCCTGGGGCAGGGCGCGCGGCTCGGCGCCCACCCCGGGCACCGGCGTGTCGGTGGTGCCGATCACCACGCGGTCGTGCCAGGGCACGGCGAACAGCACCCGGCCATCATCGGTGCGGGGCACCATCAGGGCGTGCCCGCCGGGCAGAAAGCGCCGGGGCACCACCACATGCACCCCCTGGCTGGGCGAGAGCAGCGCCGGGGCGTCGGGGCGCTCCAGGCGCCGCACCTCGTCCACGAAGACCCCGGTGGCGTTGACCACCATGCGGGCGCGCACTTCATGGGTCTGCCCGGTTTCCTCGTCGCGAAAGCGGGCTCCCCGCACCTGACCGCCCTCCTGCACCAGCCCCAGCACGGGGGCGTGGTTCAGGGCCACGCCGCCAAAGTTCTGCAGGGTGCGCAGCAGCGTGATGGCCAGCCGGGCGTCGTCAAATTGCCCGTCGAAGTAGAGCACGCCGCCCTTCAGGCCCGGGCGCACCAGCGTGGGAATGCCGCGCAGGGCCTCGGCGGCCCCCACCGGGCGGCTGGCGCGCAGGTTCAGGCGCCCGGCCAGCAGGTCGTACAGCTTGAGCCCGATGCCGTAAAAGGGCGTGGCCCACCAGTGGTAGGCGGCGATCAGAAAGCCCAGATCGTGCACCAGATGGGGCGCGTTCCGCTTGAGGAGGCCGCGTTCATACAGCGCCTCGCGCACCAGGGCCACGTTTCCCTGTGCCAGATAGCGCACGCCCCCGTGCACCAGCTTGGTCGAGCGGCTGCTGGTGCCCTGGGCGTAGTCGCGCGCTTCGAGCAGCAGTACCCGGTAGCCGCGCGTGGCGGCGTCCAGCGCCGTGCCCAGCCCCGAGGCGCCGCCCCCGATCACCAGCAGGTCCCACACGCCTTCATTCAGCGCCGCATGCAGGTTCACCCGGCGGGCGCCCGCGCCCGTCACCACGTCCGTCATGCCTCGTCCTCCTGGGCCCAGGCGCGGCTACGTTCCACCGCGCGGCGCCACTGACGCACGCGGCGCTCTCGCTCGTCGGCGCCCAGGGCCGGCTCGAAGGAGCGGTCCACCTGCCACAGGGCTTCCAGTTCGGCTTCACTCTGCCAGTAGCCCACCGCCAGCCCGGCCAGAAAGGCGGCGCCCAGCGCCGTGGTTTCGGTCACCCTGGGGCGCGTGACCGTCACGCCCAGCAGATCAGCCTGCGCCTGCATCAGCAGATTGTTGCGGCTGGCCCCGCCGTCCACCCGCAATTCGGACAGGGTCACGCCGCTGTCCTGCACCATGGCGCCCAGCAGGTCGGCCGCCTGAAACGCCACACTGTCCAGCGCCGCGCGGGCCAGGTGCGCGCGGGTGGTGCCGCGTGTGAGGCCCACCACCGTGCCGCGCGCGTAGGGATCCCAGTACGGGGCGCCCAGGCCCACAAAGGCGGGCACCAGATACACCCCGCCGCTGTCCGGCACCCCGGTGGCCAGGGCTTCAATCTCGGCGGCGTCGCGGATCAGGCCCAGGCCGTCGCGCAGCCACTGCACCACCGCGCCGGCCACGAACACCGACCCCTCCAGGGCGTAGGTGCGCCCCTGCCCCCGGTCCCAGGCCACGGTGGTCAGCAGGCGGCTGGGGCTGCGCACCGCTCCCGGGCCCGTGTTCATGAGCATGAAACAGCCGGTGCCGTAGGTGTTTTTGGCCATGCCGGGCCGCAGGCACACCTGCCCGAAGGTGGCCGCCTGCTGGTCGCCGGCCATGCCCGCAATCTTCACCCGCGCGCCCAGCAGGCCCGGCGCCGTCTCGCCGTAGACCTCGCTGCTGGGCCGCACCCCGGGCAACAGCGCGCGCGGAATGCGCAGCAGGGCCAGCAGTTCGTCGTCCCACTCGCCCGTGTGGATGTTCAGCAGCAGGGTGCGGCTGGCGTTGGAGACATCGGTCAGGTGGCATTCGCCGCCCGTCAGGTGGTACAGCAGCCAGCTGTCCACGGTGCCGCAGGCCAGCTCGCCGCGCTCGGCCCGCACGCGGGCGCCGGGCACATGGTCCAGAATCCAGGCCAGCTTGGTGCCGCTGAAATAGGGGTCCAGCAGCAGCCCCGTCTTCTCGCGGATCAGGTCCTCGTGCCCAGCGGCGCGCAGGGCCTCGCATTCGGCGGCGGTGCGGCGGTCCTGCCACACGATGGCCGGATAGATGGGCTCGCCGCTGGCGCGGTCCCACACGATCACCGTCTCGCGCTGGTTGGTGATGCCAATGGCGGCCAGGTCGCCTGCGCGCAGCCCGGCGCCCGCCAGGGCTTCTTGCACCACGCCCAGCTGCGTGCTCCAGATCTCGCGCGGGTCGTGCTCCACCCAGCCGGGGCGGGGAAAGTGCTGGGTGAATTCCTTCTGGGCCAGGTGGCGAATCTGGCCCTGGTGGTCAAAGACGATGGCGCGGCTGCTGGTCGTGCCCTGGTCGAGGGCAAGAATGAACTGGGTCATGCGGCTCCTGTGACAGCACTGAGAGACAACAGGCGAACAGAGCCCGATCACACCACCGGCTGAACAGAATGTCAATGCTGGTGAACATCTGTTCACCCTGAGGTCCGCTGCCGTATGCTGCCGGGCATGACCGATGCGCTGGAGGTTCAGGCGGTGCGCGTGGCGCGGCTGTACTACCACCAGGGCCTGACCACCGGGGCCATCGCCCGTGAGCTGGGGCTTTCACGCCCCAAGGTCAGCCGGCTGCTGTCGCACGCGCGGCGCAGCGGGCTGGTGGAGATCCGTATTCACGACCCACAGGGCGCGCCGCAGGCCCTGGAGGCGCAGCTGCGCGCACGCTACCCCTTCCTGACCCCGCAGGTGGTGCCGGTGCCGCCGCAGAGCCCCGAAACCGCGTGGCTGGAGCGGGTGGCAGTGGCCGCCGCGCGGCGACTGGAAGAGACCCTGCGCCCGGGGCAGGTGCTGGGGCTGGCCTGGGGCACCACTGTGGGCGCCGTGTCGCGCGCCCTGACCCCACGCCCGGTGCCCGAACTGCAGATTGTGCAGCTCAACGGCAGCGCCAGCGCCCTGGATTTTCACGATGGCCTGGTGACCGACACCATGACCCGCTTTGCCCGGGCGTTTGGAGCGCGTGCGTGGTTGTTTCCCGTGCCCACCTTCTTCGACGACCCCACCACCCGCGCGGCCATGTGGCGCGAACGCAGCGTGCAGCATGTGCTGGCACTTCAGGCCCGCGCCGACGTGCTGCTGTACTCGGTGGGCTCGCCAGCGGCCCAGGTGCCCAGCCACGTGTACGCTGCCGGCGCGCTGACGGCCGCCGACCGCCACGAACTGCAGGCCCAGGGAGTGGCAGGCGACATTGCCACCGTGTTCTTCCGGGCCGACGGCACCTCGGCTGGCCTGCCCATCAATGCGCGCAGCAGCGGCCCCGCCCTGACCCTGATCCGGCGCGCGCCCCAGAGCCTGTGCGTGGTCAGCGGGCTGGGCAAGGTGGCGGCGCTGCGCGCGGCGCTGGCGGGCGGGCTGCTGCGCACCCTGATCGTGGATGACCGCACGGCGCAGGCCCTGCTGCAGGCCCCAGGTGAAGGAGTTCTGAAAGAACGCTGAATCTAAACTGCTGTCCATGACGGGCCCGGCCGCTTATGACCACACCCCGGCGGGCGAACGCGCCGCCCAAGAGATGCTTCACCTGACCGGGCTGGTGCTGGCAGCGCGCACCCTGGCGGCCGGCGTGACCCCCACCCTGGAAAAACTGGTCAGCGACACGGCCGCTGTGGGCTCGGCGTACTTTCAGCTGGAAAGCCTGGATCTGGCGTACCGGGTGCGCGCCGCCACGGGCGAGATGCCTGCCACGGCCGGTATGGAGGCCATTGCCGCCCACGGCCTGCCGGTGGACACGCCCCTGCTGCAGGCGCTGCGCGCCGGGGCGCCCCTGTTCGTGGACGACACGCGGGCCAGCGCCGTAACCGCCGGCTTTCCCGAACTCGGCGTGGCCAGTGTGGCGGCGGCCCCGGTGCGGGCCAGCGATGGCCGGCTGCTGGGCGCGTTCCTGATGCACACCCTCAGCCCACACTGCTGGCAGCCGGCCGAGGTGGCGCTGTTCACCCTGGTGTCGGGCACGGTGGCGGCGCTGTCCGGGCGACTGGCTGCCGAGGAGGACGCCCGGCAGACCCGCGAGGCGGCCCTGCGCGCCCTGGGCCTGATGCTCGAAGCGCGCGACGGCGAAACCCACGGCCACACCGACCGCGTGACCCGGCTGGCCCTGCGCGCCGCCCAGAGCCTGGGCTGGGCAGGCGACCACCTGGAGGCGCTGCGCTGGGGCGCCTACCTGCACGACATTGGCAAGATTGCCATTCCCGACGCGGTGCTGCTCAAACCCGGGCGACTGACCGATGAGGAGTGGGCCACCATGCGCTCGCATGTGGAAGCCGGCGAGCGCTTTGCCCGCGCCCTGGCCTTTTTGCCTCCAGTGGCCCTGAACGTCATTCAGGACCACCACGAGCACTGGAGCGGGCGCGGCTACCCGGCGGGGAAGCAGGCTGAGAGGATCAGCGTGGAGGGGCGGCTGTTCGCCCTGTGCGACGTGTATGACGCCCTGACCAGTGAGCGGCCCTACAAGCGCGCCTGGACCCACGAGGCCGCCGTGGCCGAGCTGCGGGCCCAGGCCGGGCAGCAGTTTGACCCTGAACTGGTGGAGGTGGTGATCCAGGCCGCCGAGGGTGCGGGCCCAGAGGACGCGGGGCGGGCGCTGCTGAACTGAAGGGGCCGGGGCAAGGAGCTCCGGCCCCTCTTCCCTGCTCATCTCCCCTTCCTCAGCCCAGGTGCCGCTCGGCGTAGCGCGCCGCTGCCTGAGCGTGGTCGCGCTGCTGCACCGAAACCCCGGGCAGCGCGCGCCCCAGGGCGGCCGTGAACAGCGGCGAAATGCGCAGCGCGCCGCCCGTGGCCGTGACGGGCAGGGGGCCGGTGCGGGCCTGCACCCGCCGCGCCAGGGTGGCCAGGGCCTGGGCCGCCTCGTACAGCAGGGCGGTGGCCACCGGGTCACCGGCGTCGGCGGCGCGGCCCACGGCGGGGGCCAGCCGGGCCACAGCGCCCGCGCCCGGGCCCGCGTAGGCAAAGGCCCGCAGCGTGTCCCAGTCCAGGCCGCCAGCCACGGCCGCGACTTCCTGGGCCAGGGGGCCGCCGGGCAGCTCCCCGGCGTCCAGCTGATCGGTGACCGCCCGCAGCGCCGCGCGCCCCAGGCTGAAGCCCGCGCCGTCATCGCCAATTAAAAAGCCCCGTCCCCCCGCGCGCAGCACCTCACCGCCCCGGGTGACGTGGTAGGCCACGCTGCCGGTGCCGGCGTACAGCAGCACGCCCGCGCCGGGCGCGAGGTGGGCGCGGTAGGCCAGATCCAGGTCGCTTTCCACACTCAGGGCGCGGCGGCTGACACCCAGGGCGTGCGCCAGGGTGTCGGCCACCGCCTCGGCGGCGGGCGTGCCGCTGCCCAGGCCGGGCAGCCCCGCGTGGACGGCCGCCGGCTGCCCCGGCAGCGCCGCACACAGGGCTTCCAGGCTGGCCGGGCCCTGGGGGGTGCGCAGCAGGCCAGCCGTCAGCGGCGGCGCCTGCCCGGCCGCCACAGGCACGCCCGCGCGGCACAGCGCCCATTTGGTGGCGCTGCCCCCAGCGTCCAGGCCCAGGGTCAGGGTCAAGCGGTCCACCAGTTCCCAGCAGTCATGCCCCCATTCTGACAGCGGCGGCCGGGCACAGCGGGCCGGTCTCGCCTGCCGCCGGTCAACAGTGCTGGGCCGCGGCCGCAGGCTGTTCGGTTTGAATCCTCTTTTCCTCGTTCCCTCCGGTCCGGACAATGCCGTAAGGCGTTACGGAACTTTCCGCAAGCCGTATGACGCAATGGTGCCAACCGGGGGCCTTGCGGAGCTGCGGAGCACGGCAGGAACAGGAACGGATGTTCCGGAGAGGGACATTATACGGACTGCCGTCCATTTCCGTCACATCCGGGAAAGAGCCGGATGTTCCTTCAATTCCCGGAAATCCGCCTTCTTTCCTGCTCCCTCTGGTCGCAAAAGTTCCGTAACACGTTGCGGAACTTTTCGGAACCCGTATTACACGAAACTCAGGTGAGCCGAAGGCGAGGAGTGAGCAGACTCGCAGAGTTGCCTCGCAGAGCGAACGCAAGAAAAGTCGGGACTCCGGCGATGAAACAGCACTCCTGCGCTTTTCCCAGGAGGCTTTGGCATCAGAGGCGTCCCGTATCAGACCCCGGACCAGGATTCCCCGGCTGCCGCTCAGGTCATGTCCGGAACGTCGTCCCACTCCAGCGTCAGGGTGGCGAACGGCGTGACCAGCAACTGCTGCACGGCCGCGCGCAGTTCCTGAATGGTGCGGGTCACGGCGCCCTGGTCGGTGTGCAGCGGCGCTTCGTCCTGACTGCGCCGGAACAGGCGGCCCAGCCCGGAGGCCGCCCGGGGGGCCGGCGCACGCGCAGCGCTGTCAATGGCGGCGGCCAGAGCCAGCGTGGCGCTGCTGATGCGGGGGGGGTCGCCCAGCGAGTCCAGCTGCAGTTCCAGCACCTGATTGTCGCGCACCAGCAGGTCCACCGGGGTGGGGTCCGCCCCCAGGGGGGCAGCGCAGCGGGCCTGCAGGTGCTGCTGGTGGCGCAGCTCGGCCTTCAGGCCCAGCGTGGCGCTGGGGCGCAGCAGGCGGTCGCCCTGCAGCACCATGGGATTGACCGGATCATCTTTCAGAATCAGGATGCGCAGGCGCGCGCCCGTGCCCTTGTGGGCGTGCAGCACCGTCAGGGACTGGCCCAGGCGGTACAGGTGTTCATCGTTGTGCAGGAGGGCCGGGCAGGCGTCGGACAGGCTGGACGCCCCGTAGTGGGCGGAAGAGGGGGAAGCCGGCACCACCTGTGTCATGGTCCCAGCTTACCCCCCGGTTCGCACAGCTTTCTTTCAGACCTCTGACGGTCGGCCCAGGGATGCGCCGGGCCGCTGCGCCAGCAGGGTGGCCAGCGCCTGCGGGCGCGCGATGTGGTAGCCCTGCGCGTAGGTGCAGCCCAGGTCACGCAGGCGCTGCAGCATGGCCTCGTCTTCCACGCCCTCGGCCACCACCGCCAGCCCCAGGTCGCTGGCCAGGCGAATAGAGCCGTGCAGCAGGGCAGCGCGCTGGGTGCCGCCCAGGGAGGCGCGCAGAAACGAGCGGTCCAGCTTCACCACGTCCAGCGGCAGCTCGGTCAGCACGCCCAGACTGGAATGCCCGCTGCCAAAGTCGTCCAGCGCCACGCGCACGCCCGCCTCGCGCAGCTGGCGCAGGTGGGTGCAGGCCAGCGAGACATTCTGCATCACGGTGGATTCGGTGACTTCCAGGGTCAGCAGGTCAGCCGGGGCCTGCAGGGTGTCCAGCACCGCCATGACCTGCGCCGCGAAGTCAGGCGTGAGCAGCTGCACCGGGCTCACGTTCACGTTCACCCGCGCCTGTGGCCACACCGCGCGGGCCTGCAACACCTCGCGCACCGCCGCGCGCAGCGCCCAGTCGCCCAGCGCGTAAATCTGTCCGCTGCGCTCGGCGATGGGCACGAAGGTGGCGGGCGATACCGGGCCATGCACCGGGTGGGTCCAGCGCAGCAGGGCCTCCACACTCACCCAGGCGCCACTCTGCACGGCCATGACCGGCTGGTAGGCCAGAAACAGTTCGCCCCGGGCCGCTGCGCCCGGCAGCAGCGTTTCGAGCAGGTGCGCTTCCTGGCTGCGGCGCAGCAGCGTTTCGGTGAACAGGCCCAGCGGCTCGTGGTGGTCCAGGGCGTGCTGCAGGGCAATGCCGGCGTGGCGCAGCAGGGTCTGCGCGGGCAGGCCGCCGGGCGCCCCGGCAGAGCCGGCCGTGAGTTTGACCATCACCTCGCCCTCGGTCAGCCGGAAGGGCTGTTCCAGTTGCGCCAGCAGCGCCGCCGGCTCCAGGCCCTGCGGCGCGCGGGTGACCAGGGCCAGGGTGCTGGTCGACAGCCGCGCGCACAGCTGCTGCGGTCCGGCGGCGCGCAACCGGGCGGCCAGGGCCGCAATCAGGGTGTCCACAAAGTGTTCGCCGTACAGCCCGGTCCACTCCTGCAGCCGGGGCACCTCCACCACCAGGGCGCCGCACACCGTCTGGTCGCCCAGCTCTTCCAGCAGCCCCGCCAGGGTATAGGCGCCGGTCAGCTCGTCCTGCTGGGCGCGGGTTCGCAGCTGCGCCTCGCGGGCCTGCAGGTGGTCCAGCAGGTCATTGATGGTGCCGGCCAGCAGCCCCAGCTCGGTGCGGTCGCGGCCGTCCAGGCGGTGGACCGGGTTCCGGGCGATCTGCTGCACGTCGCGCTTGTAGCCCTCGACCACGTTCAGCACCCGGCGGTTCAGAAACCACAGCAGCCCCGTGCCCGTCAGCAGGCTCGCCAGAATAACGGCCAGCCGCAACTGCTGCGTGGTGACCTCGCCCGCCTGCGATACGGCGCGCGTCTGGCGCACCTCCAGGGCCAGTTGCGGGGGCCCGCTGGGGGCCGCCAGCGGCGCGCGGGCCAGACTCTGGTCGGCGCCAAAGCGGTAGGTGACGCGGGCCGGCGGGCCAGGGCTCAGGCGCGCGCCAAACGCCCGCTGGTCGTACATCAGGGCGCTCAGGACCCCGGGGGTCAGTTCGCGGGCCAGCAGCATCACTCCGCCCCGGCCCTGGCCATCGTCACGCGTGATCACCCGCGCGGCCACCGCCACCGGGCGCCCCTCCAGCGCCACCACGCCGCTGCGGCCCTCTGGCGGCAGCGGCTGGGGCAACTGGGCAAACAGTGCGCGCAGCACCCCGGTGGCGGGCACCACCTGTTCGCCGCGCAGCGTGGCGGCCGACAGCACCCGGCCGTCTGGCGCCTGTATGCCCCAGTAGTCCACCCGCCCACCCTTGAAGGTGCCGGGCACCAGGTTGGCGGCCAGATACTCCGGATTGCGCCCAGCCGCGAACTCAAAGGTTTCGGTCCAGAGGCTGAAATTCAGCACGAACAGGCCCACCCGGTCCTCTTCGGCCTTGAGGTTGGCGGCGGCAATTTCAGCGGCCTGCTGCAACTGCGCGCGTTCAATCTGGGCAAAGCGGGCGTTCATGACCCCGGGAATCAGGACCAGGGCACTGACGCCCAGCGGCACAAACAGCGCCAGCAGTAGCCCCAGCACCTGCAGCCGCAGGGACTGGGGCTGCAGGTGCTGGGCACTGGGAGAAGGTGCCAGCGGGGGCGTGGTCATATGGGCCGGGCGAACGCGGCGAGAGCGAACAGAAGGCGAACCACGGAGAGACAAACACCGTCCTTTGGCGCGTCCGGGGCTGGCGCGCAGCAGTGGGGCAGGGTGAGCCAGGGACCGCAGCTCAGGCTATGGCCCACCAGAGGCCAGGGGAAGACGACGGGGAGGCGCGGTGAGAGGCAGGAACAGGGTCATGGTGCCGCGCGGGCTTTCGCGCTGGATGAGGAGCATGAGGACTGGGCTTTAGGCATCTGGGGCGCTGGGTTGGGGCGCCACAGCCCCACAGCTCGGCCACCGGCCCATTGTGAGCCCCAGGTTCTGTACCGAAGCTGATCCGGCTTGCAATGCCCGCGCTGTCTGCGCGCGCTGGCCGGGGGGGATGGGGGTGGGCCCCGCTTCAGCGCACCGGGGGCGCCGCTTCCAGCAGGGCCTGCAGGGGGCCGCTGTCGGGCAGGGCGGCGCCCGGGGCGGCAATGCGCACGCCATTGCGCCCCGACTGCTTGACCCGGTACAGCGCGTCGTCGGCCTGCCACAGGGTGCGGGTGCTGGACCACGGTCCAAAGGACGCGCCGCCAATCGACACCGTCACGCCGCCCAGGGGCGGAGCAAAGCGCAGCCCGGTCACGGCCTCGCGCAGCCGCTGGGCAATCTGGGGCAGCCGCTCGGCGGGCACCCGGCGCAGAATCACGGCAAATTCCTCGCCACCGTAGCGGTAGGCGCGGTCACGCCCGCGCAGGGTGTCGGCCAGCACCCGGCCCACGGCGGCCAGCACCTCGTCGCCTACCGGATGGCCAAACTCGTCGTTCACGCGCTTGAAATGGTCCAGATCAATGAGCAGCAGGGCGTCTCCGGGGGCCGTGAGGGGCAGGTCCTGTTCAAACTGGCGGCGGTTGGGCAGGCCACACAGGGCGTCTTGCAGCGCCTGCAACCGGAACTGGTCTGTGCTTTGCAGCAGGGCCACGCGGCTGGTGATCATGACCGCCACGGCCCAGAACCCCAGGATGTGGAAAGCCAGGGCCGGCAGGTACACCCGCAGCAGGGTTTCGGTGTCGCCCAGCAGCCACAGCGGCAGTTCGTTGGGCAGAAAGATCAGGCTGCCGGCCCAGCCGTAGCGCCGCAGCGAACCCTGGGCGTCGTGCATGTTCAGGGTCCAGCGCAGCGAGTGCGCCAGGGCCGCGACCGCCAGCAGGTTCAGCACGCTGATCAGCGCGTCGCTGGCGTGCCCGGCCAGCGGCAGCAGCGCGGCGGGCAGGCCGCACAGCACCCCCACCCAGCCCCCGTAGCGCAGCGCCATGATCGCAATAGGCACCAGCGCCAGATCAATGCGGGTCCCCGACGGCTCGGGCGTGGCCATCAGGTACAGCGTCACCGTGGCCAGCATGGTCAGCAGCAGCCGCAGGGTGGGCAGGCGCCAGCCCGGGGGCGGCGGCCACGCCCGGTAGGTCTGGCTCAGCAGAAACGCGAACGTGATCAGCACGCTCAGGTTCACAAATAGGCTGTGCAGCAGCGCGTTCAAGGCAGGCGGGACACAGGCTCCGTGACGGGGAGCCGCCGGACGGGAAGCGGAGGCCAGGTGGACAACAAAGGTCAGCCGTACTCTGACAGATTTGCCCAGCCTGACCGCCGGAAACCAGGATGCCCCCGGCAGGGGGGACATCACACCTTTATCTGCACCCGGGCATCAGATTCCTCATGAAGAAACGTCAATCCTCCTCACTGTTCGGTCAGACAGCGGAGCCGAACGCCGGGGCCCATGGGGCTCTTCAGGCGCACTGGACCGTCCTGGGTGTCCCATGCCTGCCAGATGGCAGGGGACAAGGCTGAACCTCATCTGAAGGATGCTCAGGGCCGGCTGTCATGGAAGGCGACCTCACAACCTGATCGTGGTTTACCCCTCACCGCTGGCCCCGGCGCCAGTTCGGGCAAACACGGCGCGTTACCGAGGGGCCGCATCCCCATTCCCCAGGAGGTTCACCATGAGGTCCCAGTCCTGGCAAGGGGAGCAGGAAAACGCACGCGGCTGCCCCTGCAGCTTCCTGCGAGGGGTACGCCACCTGTCCGGGGTGCTGACCTCCTTGGATCTCTTCCCGTTTTGCCAGCCCCTGCTTTCAATGCAGGCGGTCCTAAAGCGTGAAGGAGATAAAGCAGTCCTCATCTGACCCTGCTGCCAGTGGAAGATGTCCCACTATAAAAGACGATAAAAATGGTCGTTTTGGTGCAGGAAAACTTGACATTTGAATATCTGGCCCGGGGTGATTGGGCACTAAGGAAAATATTCTCATGTTGGCAGCATCGTGCGCTGACTATCATTCGTTTCGTTCCTACAGCTGATCGACCTCAATGCTTCTGTTCAGGCGCACGTTTCTGTGTCTCTGGGGCAGACATGGCTGTGCGAGGCCGAGGAATACCCCAGGAGGTTCACCATGAACGCACGTCTTGCCAGCTCTGCCCTTGCGCTCACCCTTCTCCTCGCCGCGTGCGGAACCAGCACGACCACGCCCCAAGCCACTGAGCCTGCCGCCAATGCCGGTACGCCAGTGCTGGGCACGGCCAACCCCGACGCCATTCCTGGGCAGTACATCGTGGTGTTCAAGGATGACGTCGCCAGCGACCTCAGCGCTCAGGACGCCAGCGGCCTGATTGGAAGTCTGAACCTTGACCCCCAGGGCGTGACGATTCAGCACCTTTACAGCGTGGCTCTGAACGGCTTTGCGGCCAAGTTAAACCCCGAGAACCTGCAGAAGCTGCAGGCAGACCCCCGCGTGAAGTACATCGAGCAGGACGGCGTGATGCACGCCACCGCCACCCAGACCGGCGCCACCTGGGGCCTGGACCGCATTGACCAGCGCAGCCTGCCCCTCAACGGGTCGTATGTGTACAACGCCACGGGCAGCGGTATCCGCGCCTACATCATTGACACGGGGATCAACACGGCGCACAGCAACTTTGGTGGGCGCGCGGTGTGGGGTACGAACACCACCGGGGACGGCAACAACTCCGACTGCCAGGGGCACGGCACGCACGTGGCCGGCACCGTGGGGGGCAGCACCTGGGGCGTGGCCAAGGGTGCGACCCTCGTCGCCGTCAAAGTGCTGAACTGCCAGGGCTCGGGCAGCAACTCCGGCGTCATTGCCGGTGTTAACTGGGCACTGAATAACAAGGGCACGGCCAAGGCCGTGGCGAACATGAGCCTGGGCGGGGGCTACAGTCAGGCTGTGAACGACGCCGTGAACAACGCCGCCAGCCGCAACCTGGTGATGGTGGTGGCCGCAGGCAACGAGAACCAGAACGCCTGTAACGTCTCGCCAGCCAGTGCCGCCAGTGCGATCACCGTGGGCAGCACCACGAACACGGACGCCCGCAGCTCCTTCTCGAACTTCGGCAGCTGCGTGGATATCTTCGCCCCCGGCAGCAACATCACCTCCACCTGGATCGGCTCCACCTCCGCCACCAACACCATCTCCGGCACCTCCATGGCCTCTCCCCACGTGGCCGGCGCCGCTGTCCTGAAGCTGGCCGCTGGCAACAGCACCACCAGCAGCGTCACGAGTGCCATCATCAATACCGCCACCACCGGCAAGGTGACGGGCGCGGGCACCGGCAGCCCCAACCGTCTGCTCTACACCGGCAACTGAATTCAGCTCTGCCCCCGGTCCCCGGCCCCTGTGGCTGGGGGCCTTTTCCCTGGGCCGTTTCCTGGCCCTGTGGCGGCGGGTCATGTACCCTGAAGTCAGCGTGAGACGACTGTGCCCCCCTGCTGTGGGAAGCCGCTGCCTGGCCGCCCGGCCAGGGGCACGTCGTCTCTTTCTGGCCGGGCACGGCCGCCACGCGGTGGCCAACGCCATTGCCTGCGTGCTGCATGCGTGGTGGTGCGCGCATCTGGGCCGCCCGATGCGCGCCCCTCTGTAGGCCGCATTTCGCCCCGCCGCCCCACTGTTGCACCGTTGCTAAGGAGTGAACCATGACCACCCAGACGGCCCTGGCCGACCTGCAGACCCTGCCCGTTCCCCCTGAAGTGCTGGCCCTAGATGCCCGTGACCCCCTGGCCCACAAGCGCGGGGACTTTCTGTTGCCAGAAGGCGTGATCTACCTGGACGGCAACAGCCTGGGCGCGCTGAGCCGCCGCGTGGCAGCGCGCGTGCGCGGGGTGACCGAGCAGGAGTGGGGTGAGGCCCTGATTGGCTCGTGGACCTTGGGGGCGGCCCAGGGCCGGGACTGGATGGCGCTGCCCGACCGCGTGGCGGCCAAGATCGCCCGCCTGATCGGCGCGCAGCCCGACGAGGTGGCGGTGGGCGACAGCACCAGCGTGAATACCTTCAAGGCGCTGGCGGCGGCCCTGGGCGTGGCGCCCCCCGAACGGCGCGTGCTGCTGACCGACGCCGACAACTTTCCCACCGACCTGTATGTGGCCCAGGGCCTGAGCGCGCTGCTGGATGGCCGCTTTGAGCTGCGCCGCGTGCCGGCCGGCGAGGTGGGCGCCCACCTGGGCGCCGACGTGGCCGCTGTGCTGCTGACCCAGGTGGACTACCGCACCGGCCGTTGCCTGGACCTGGCGGCCATCAGTGCGCAGGCCCGGGCGGCGGGGGTCCTGACGGTCTGGGATCTGGCGCACTCGGCCGGGGCCTTTCCGGTGGAGCTGAACGCGGCGGGCGCCGACTTTGCCGTGGGCTGCGGTTACAAGTACCTGAACGGCGGTCCCGGGGCCCCAGCCTTTCTGTACGTGGCCCGGCGGCACCATGACCGCGCCCCGGTGGCCCTGAGCGGCTGGATGGGGCACGCCGACCCCTTCGAGATGGCGCGCGACTACGTGCCGGCCCCCGGCGCCCGCCGCTTCGTGACCGGCACGCCCATGGTCCTGAGCCTGAGCGCCCTGGACGCGGCCCTGGACGCCTTTGCCGACGTGGACCTGCAGGTCCTGCGCGCCAAGTCCCTGGCCCTGACCGACGCCTTTATTGGGTGGCTGGACCCCGCGTGCGCGCGGCTGTCCCTGGAGCTGGTCACGCCGCGTGGCCACCACGAACGCGGCTCTCAGGTGAGTTACCGCCACCCCCAGGCGCGCGAGGTGATGGCCGAGCTGATTGCGGCGGGTCTGGTGGGCGACTTCCGCACGCCGGACATCCTGCGCTTTGGGTTGACGCCGCTGTATCACTCGTTTGCCGATGTGTACCGCGCGGCCCGGGGCGTGCAGACCATCCTGGAGGCCCGCGCATGAGCCGCCCCGAGCACCACCCCGACGCCCCCGAGCAGGCGTACACGGACTTTACCCGCAGCCTCAGCTACGGCGATTATCTGCAACTGGACACCCTGAAAAGCGCCCACCGCCCGGTGACGACAGCGCACGACGAGCACCTCTTTATTGCCGTGCACCATGTCAGCGAGGTGTGGCTGGAGCTAATTATCCGTGAGCTGCGCGCCGCCATGGCGCAGCTGGAAGCCGGCATCACCGACGCGCCCCTCAAGGGCCTGACCCGGGTGGTGCGGGCCCAGGAGCAGCTGACCAACGCCTGGGAGGTCCTGAAAACCATGACCCCGGCGGACTACCTGCAGTTTCGCCACGCCTTCGGGCAGGCGTCTGGCTTTCAGAGTGCTGCCTACCGCATGGTGGAATTTCTGCTGGGCAACCGCTTTGAGGCCCTGCTGCGGCCGCACGAGCACCGCCCCGACCTGCATGGGCCCCTGCAGGAGGCCATGCAGGCCCCCAGCGTGTACGACCTGACTCTGCGCCTGGTCGCCGCGCGTGGCCTGTCCATCCCCCAGGCGGTCCTGAACCGCGACCTGAGTCAGCCGCCCGTCCTGAACGAGGACGTCCTGGCCGCGTGGCTGCAGGTGTACCGCGACCCCGCGCATTACTGGGACCTGTACGAACTGGCCGAGAAGCTGCTGGACGTGGAAGACAATTTTCGCCGCTGGCGCTTTAACCACATGACCACCGTGGAGCGCACGATTGGCTTTAAGCGGGGGTCAGGCGGCACGAGCGGGGCCGCCTACCTGCGCCGCGCCCTGGACACGGTGCTCTTCCCGGAGCTGTGGGAGATTCGAACCCGGCTGTGAGAGGCATTGACAGCGGCAGACGTCGGTAACCTCAGCCGCCGTCAGGTTTCAATCCTCAGCCCACCCGAAGGCGGGCTGTGACCTCGGCCATCTCCTGTTCCCGGAGGGCCTGCTTCCAGTTTCAATCCTCAGCCCACCCGAAGGCGGGCTGTGACGGGGCAGCGGAAACCGGCTGCTGACCCTCACAGTGGTTTCAATCCTCAGCCCACCCGAAGGCGGGCTGTGACATGGCCTGCGGGCGGCGCTGGACAGTGCGCGGTGTTTCAATCCTCAGCCCACCCGAAGGCGGGCTGTGACCCCACCCTCCCCTCCCCCACGGTGCAGACGGTTACGTTTCAATCCTCAGCCCACCCGAAGGCGGGCTGTGACAGCGGCGGTCGCGGCAGCAGGCACGGGTGGCGCCGGGTTTCAATCCTCAGCCCACCCGAAGGCGGGCTGTGACCCGGCCATCTGGAGGACCTGGAGGACTGTATGCAGGTTTCAAGACCTGTTGCGCAGTAGGAGTGGAAGTGGGTAGCTTGAGGCGTGTTGCGGCTGGAGAAGTTGACGTCCAGAGCACGTTCCTTTGAGCGGCTGGTCGGGCTGAGTCCTACAGAATTCGACCACC